>DXSO01000037.1 GCA_019410445.1 Sutterella sp. | reverse complement strand
GGGCAAAGAGCGCCCACAGTTTCAATACGAAAGCTGCCGGGATAAAGAAAAGAGCCAAAAAGCCTGCAAGCGCAAGGATTGACTCCTGCCGAAAGGCCTCTTCCGTACGGAAGGCCTTGAGAAAGCCGTCGCGGGAATATCGAGTGGCGTTGATAAGGCGTCGCAAACCGGTTTTGCCTTTGAGTTCACGGGCGTCTTGCGGCATAACAGTGTCCTGAAATTAATGAGAAGGCAAAAAATTACGGCCGGGAAATCGGATTTTCCTGGCCGCAATTTCGATATCAGCAGATGGTTTACTGCACCTTCTGGGCGAGTTCGCCGGCGTCGTACTTGGCGGCCATCACCGAGAGGGCAATCGGCTTGATGCGTGCGCCCTGACCTTCGCAGCCGAACTCAAGATAGCGTGCCTTGCACAGTTCGTATGCGGCCTGACGGGCTTTCTTGAGATATTCACGGGGGTCGAATTTTTCGGGCTGCTCGACGAGGTAACGGCGAACGGCGGCGGTCATGGCCAGACGAATGTCGGTATCGATGTTGACCTTGCGAACGCCGTGCTTGATGGCTTCCTGAATTTCGGAGACCGGAACGCCGTACGTTTCTCGCATGCTGCCGCCGAATTCACGGATTTCCGCAAGATATTCCTGCGGAACGGAACTCGAACCGTGCATCACGAGATGGGTGTTGGGCAGGCGTTCGTGAATTTCTTTGACGCGCTGAATCGAAAGAATTTCACCGGTGGGCTTGCGCGTGAACTTGTAGGCACCATGGCTCGTACCGATGGCGATGGCCAGAGCATCAAGCTGAGTTTCACGAACGAAATCGGCGGCTTGATCGGGGTCGGTCAGCAGCTGTTCGCGAGACATCGTCGCATCGGTGCCGTGACCGTCTTCCTTATCACCTTTCATGGTTTCCAGAGAACCCAGGCAGCCGAGTTCGCCTTCGACGGATACACCGAGGCAGTGGGCGTTTTCCACAACGCGGCGCGTCACGTCAACGTTGTAGTCGTATGAAGCGATGGTTTTTCCGTCGCTCATCAGGGAGCCGTCCATCATCACGGACGTAAAGCCCATACGCATGGCGATTTGGCAGACGGCCGGGCTCTGACCATGGTCCTGATGCATGCAGACCGGAACATCCGGCCAACTTTCGACAGCTGCTTCGATAATGTGACGCAGGAATGCTTCGCCGGCGTATTTGCGTGCACCGGCGCTTGCCTGCATGATCACGGGAGCGCCGACTTCGGCGGCTGCCATCATGATGGCCTGCACTTGTTCGATGTTGTTGACGTTGAAGGCGGGAACGCCGTATCCGTTTTCAGCTGCATGATCAAGCAGCTGGCGCATGCTTACTAGTGCCATGTCGTGTAAGTCCTAAATTTGCGGCGTGCGATTATCAAAAAACGCACGCAAAACCCGGCGTTGCAAGTTAAACGCCGTCAATAAAGTCGGGAAACATTCTAGCAAGAGAGACTTTCGAGCTAGGGATTTTTTTCATTCCGTCACGTGATTGCGATCGAAAAGGGAAGCTTGTGCGCTAAGCCTTGTTCGCGTGACCGTGTGCAAGAGCATCCCGAACGCGAACGCCGGAGACCCACAGGGCAATGCATGTCAGTGAAATGCCCGCAAGACAAAGTCCAACGGCCGTGCACATCCAAAAGCCTACAGCTCTGAGCGGCTCTCCGAAAATAAATGATCCGTCGAAGGCGAAGTAATAACCTCCGCCCAAGCCGACGCACCAAAGCATCACTCCATAGATGAGCATCGGCACTACCGTGACGCGGTAGCCGCGAAGCACGAAATTGGAAACCGTCTGAGCCGCATCGGTGATGTGGTAGATCATGCCGAAAACCAGCAGCGACGCCGCCAGCGAAGTGACGGTGGTTTCCTTGGAGTACAGACCGAGCAATGAGTCCTGACCAAAGTACATGAAAGCCACGGAAACCGCGGCAATGCAAAGAGCCACTTTGAGTCCTCGCACCGTAATGATGCGCGCGCTTTGCGCAGAGCCGGCTCCCAGACACTGACTGACCATGACGCACACCGCAATGGCAATCGACAACGGGATCTGATAGAGCGTTGCCGTGATGTTGCTTACGATCTGATGCGCTGAGACATCCGTCGTGCCGAGGCGAGAAATAAAAATGGCCATAAGCGTAAAGGAACTCACCTCAAAAAAGATCGACAAACCGATGGGCACGCCGAGTTTGAGTTGAGCGGCCAGTGCTTTGAACTGCGGCCAGAAGAAGCGTTCCGCTCTCATCTTGTCGTAGAACGCATCCTTTTTGTAAATGACGATGTAGCAAATGAGCGCCAACCAAGCATCCACGGCCAGCGACAGTCCGGCACCGGCTCCGCCGAGAGCGGGAAACCCCAGCCATCCGTACATGAACACACAGTTGAGGGGAGCCTTAAAGGCGAGCATCAGGACACTGACGTACATCGTCACGCGAGGACGATTGACCGCTGCATTCAAGGCGATGAAGCTGCGAGAAACGATGGAGGCGAAAATGCCTGGAGCGGAGAAAAGCAAGAAAAGCGACGTCATGCGGGCGACTTCGCCTGAGACTCCGCCAAAAGCCGTCCAGAAATCCGTCTGCAGAAGCAGCGCAAAACCAATAAGCCCCAGGAGTACCGCAAGCCAGAGGTTTTGCGATAACTCAAAGCCGATTGCCTTGTAGTTGCGCGCTCCGTAATGATGACCGACGATGGGCGATAGACCCTGCAGGATGCCCACCAGGCCGAAAAGCACCATGACGGCGGTCGCGCCGCCCAGCGCGACGACGGCCAGATGCTCTTTGCCGAGGTTGCCCGTCATCAAAGTATCGATAGTGGCCGATCCCATCAAGGCGAGATTGGCCACGAAAATGGGGCCGGCCAGTTTGGCCAGTGCACCCAAGCTGACATCGGGGGTGGCGGCGTGATGAGGCGCCGCTTCGCTTGTGCGCTCAGCGGACTTGACGTCTTCACTCATGAAAATGGTCTCTTGAGAATGGCAATGCGGGCGGAAAGGGCGTTGCATGACTTTGCGCGTCTGACAATGCTCTCCGGCGACGGCATCCCCTGAACTGAACCGTCGTTCGTATTGCGATATGGGGGATTCTACGCAGAATTACGTAGAAAACATGTTTTTTTTGAGGGTTTATTTGTACGGAAAACCTCAAAAATCAAAAAACTCCCGAAACAGGGAGTTTTTTGACGCAGGATAATGAAAGGTGCCTTGCTCGATTAAATGAAAAAAGAGCAAAGGCTGGCGAAATCAATCTTCCAAACCGACCAGATCATCAATGCCGCGGTGCTGAACCGGCTTGATGCGGTGCAAGCCGGGATTGTCATGACTATAGGCTTGACCGCTGACAATGGCGCGCAGTCCCTCAAAGTCCATGATCTGAACATGCTTTTGGTTGACAATGATGAGATTGTCGTGAGAGAAACGGCTCAGAACGCGGCTGACGGTTTCAAGTTTCAACCCAAGGTACGAGCCGATTTCAGCGCGGGTCATGCGAAGAACGAACTCGCTGCGGGAATAGCCTCGCTGCTCAAAGCGCTGTGAGAGATTGAGGATGAATGCGGCAAGCCTTTCTTCGGCATGCATGGAACCCAACAGCAGCATGACGCCGTTCTGACGCACGATTTCCATAGCAAGCAGCTTTTGAAAGTGCTGACTCATGGAGTACATGTTCTGCGTGACTTCCTGAAGTTTGTCGTAAGGCAGCACGCACATTTCCGTGTCTTCCAGTGCGATCAGATCACTCGAGTAGACCATGCCGGCAAGACCGTCCAGTCCGACGATGTCGCCCGACATGTGGAAACTCGTGACTTGTTCGCGGCCGTCGGAGCTTGTGACAGCGCTTTTGAGAAACCCGAGACGGATGGCATACAGAGCATCGAACTTGTCGCCTGCACGATACAGAGCTTCTCCTCGGCGCACGCGTTTTCGCGTACTGACCAACTCTTCCAGACGTTCGATTTCTTTGAGCGTCAAGCCGAGCGGCAGACAAAGTTCGCGCAGATTGCAATTCGAGCAGGCCACTCGCAGGGTCGCCATATTGATGGTGGGGTTGTTAAGCATAAGCCTCGCACGCAAACAAAGCGAAATCGACCATCCTCGTTTGCTTGAAAGTGACATGCGTTGTCGACAACGACAATGTTCCCGCCGGCTGAGATTTTGATTCGGACGCCCTGACCGGCAGACAGTGCTAATGCAAACGTAATCTCATGCGTATACACTGCCGCAAGCGCAAAAAGCCCGAGAACAAAAAGGTCAGCACACCGGGACCGTCGGCAGCAGCATGCGCTTTTTCAATAAGGCAAGCCGATTCAGGTCGGTGGTGAAAAATTTCAGAACATTTGATTGTCGTCAAATGTTCTGATAATTACTGAATCATAACAGGTAAGTTTGCGTTTTGTCATAGAAATTTCAGAGGTTTCTAAATATGGATTTCGACCCCTCTCGCGCCGGCGTGGAGCTGCCCGACGAAGCTCTGTTGAAAAAGTTTGACGTTCCCGCACCGCGTTATACGTCTTATCCCACGGCCGATCGTTTCCACGGCCGCATCACGCCTGAGGACTATCAGGCTGCGCTTGCCGGGCGAGAAAAGGCGGCCAAGCCTGCAAAACTTTCGCTGTACTGCCACATTCCGTTTTGCAATGATGTGTGCTTTTACTGCGGCTGCAACAAAATCGTCACGCGTGATCATTCGCGCTCGGCGGCCTACATCAAGACGCTGCTCAAGGAAGCTGATCTTGCCAAAGAGCATCTGACGGGCATTAAAACGCTCGAACAGCTGCATTGGGGCGGCGGTACGCCGACCTTTCTGAATGACGAAGAAATTCTGGAGCTGATGGGCGGGCTCAATGAACGTTTTCCGTTTGAAGAAGGCGGAGAATTTTCCATCGAGGTTGATCCTCGCAGCTGCCCTCCTTCCAAGATCAAGACTCTGCGTAAAGCAGGCTTTAACCGCATGAGTTTGGGCGTTCAGGATTTCAATGAAGATGTGCAGAAAGCCGTCAATCGTATCCAGCCCTTCGAGATGACAAAAGAGGTGCTCGAGAGCGCCCGAGCCGAAGGATTCGGCTCCATCAATATGGATCTCATCTACGGTTTGCCGCGTCAGACGCGTGCAACCTTTGCTCGGACGATTGAACAGGTGATTGAGCTTTCGCCCGACCGCATCGCGCTTTATCACTATGCGCATCTTCCCAATATCTTTAAGCCGCAGCGCCGCATCGTGCCGGCTGAACTGCCCGGAGCCGCCGAGCGCGTCAACATCATGTTTGATGCGATCAAGACGCTGACAAGTCATGGCTACCGCTACATCGGGATGGATCACTTTGCCAAGGAAACCGATGAGCTGTCGATTGCACAGGTCAACGGCACCATTCAGCGCAATTTCCAGGGTTATTCCACTCGTGCAGAATGCGACATGGTGGCTTTGGGACCGAGCTCCATTTCCTTTGTCGATGGACTGTATGCCTGCAATCCCCGCGAAGTGGAACCCTGGAGCGAGGCGATTGAAGCCGGTCGTTTGGCAACATGTCGTGGTTTCGCGCTCAACGACGATGACAAGCTGCGCCGCGCCGTCATCATGACGATCATGTGCCGCTTTGAGCTTGTGAAAAAGGAAATTGAGGAAGAGTTCGGCATTTGCTTTGATGAATACTTCGCCTACGAAATGAAGAAACTTCAAGCCTATGCCAAGCATGAACTTGTTGAACTGTCTGACGACAAAATCGTTGTTTCTCCCAAGGGCAAGATTTTCGTGAGAGCCGTGGCAATGCAGTTTGACCGCTATCTGCGTGAATCGGATCGCGCAGGGGGCTATTCCAAGATTGCTTGATTGAGACAGAATGAAAGCCGCAAAACAAGGCGATTGGTTTTGCGGCGAAAGCCTCTTTAGGAAAAATCCGCACTTTGTTTGTCGGTTCAATCGCATAAACTTTCTTATGCGGCCGATGACATACGGCATCAGACTCAAAGGAGAAAAAACGACATGCAAAGGTTTTTGACGGCCAAGCTCGCATTGGCTGCGTTTGTTTTGACATTGACCGGATGCTCGACGATGGATCAGTCGCAGCAGACTCAGACGGCGCAACAGGCGGACAATCAGGGGGCGATCGATACGATTTGTGTTGTTCGTCACCCCAACTCCATGCTGCGCGGTGATGATTTGCTCAAAGCGATCGAAAGCGGACTGCAGCGTGTCGGCGTCAAGACCCGAGTCGTTGACAACAACCAGCTCGAGGAGTGTCGTCTTTGCCTTTTTTACGGCGTGACAACGGAGAATCAGAAGGTCAAGTCGTTTGATTTTCAGGCTGTTGTCGACGGACGCGCACTGCAGCGTGGTTCCGGTCCCATTGGCGAAGACGGCAGCATCAAACTGCAGACGATTGCCGACTATGCGGCCGGCTACCTACAAAGTCTTGTCAATGCCGGCAAGCAAAAGCAGGCAAAGCCGGAAGACATCGATTAATTCTTCGTTGATTCTTTGGGCTTGCGTTTTGCCTCAAATTCGTTAGATTGAAGCCGCCGAGACAGCGAATTGTCCCGGCGGTTTTTTCGTTTGAGCGCACGAGGTTCTGAGAACCAACGGTTGAAACACATGATGCAGAGCACGACTTTTTATTGGTACGACTACGAGACTTTCGGATTGGATACGATCCGAGACCGCCCGGCTCAGTTTGCCGGCATGCGCACGACGCTGGATTTTGAACCGGTGGGAGAAGCCGATGTTTTTTACTGCAGACCTTCTCCCGAGTACCTGCCCAATGTGATGGCCTGCGTACTGACCGGCATCACGCCGCAGCAAGCCGCCGAGAAGGGAACAGCTGAAAACGAATTTGCCAAGCGGGTTCATCGAGAACTCAATATGCCTGCGACGATTTCCGTGGGATACAACACGATTGGTTTTGACGATAAAGTCAATCGCTCGCTTTTCTGGCGCAATCTGTTGGACATGTACGGACACGTTTGGCGCAATGGTTGCTCGCGCTGGGATTTGTACCCGTTTGTGCTGGCCGTCTGGGCGCTTCGGCCCGAAGATGTGGTTTGGCCTACCGTGGCGAGCGCGGATCCGCAAAAGCCTTTCAAACAGACTTTCAAGCTCGAAAAACTGACCGTGGCCAATCAAATCGAGCACAGTCATGCGCACGACGCGTCAAGCGACGTTGCCGCAACGATTGCACTGGCCCGGTTCTTGGCTCAGAAAAAGCAGCGTTTGTGGCAGTGGGCTCTGGAGAATCGTTCCAAGCAGAAAGTTGCCGAAGCGCTTGATACGCGTCGACCCTGTCTGTGGGTAGATCCGCGGGCCGGTCAGGAAAAGGGCTTTTTACGTTTTGTGATGCCTGTGGCTCGCAATCCGAATAATCCGAATGAATATTTCGTTTGGGATTGCCGAGAAGATCCGCAGCAGCTTGTTGCTTTGAGCTGTGAGGAGATTGCACGCAGGGCTTTTGCGCCGGCATCAATGCGGGCCGAAGGCGAGACGCCGCTAGCCTTGAGGCGGCTTCGTATCAACGAATGTCCGTTTGTGTGTTCGGATTTGAGAGTGGCTTCCAAGAGCGTGTGCGAGCGTTTTGGCATTGATCTTGCGCAAGTGGTCGCAAACGGTGAAGCGCTCACGCGGCTTTATCCGATGCTTGAGGGACCCATCCTGCAGGCCTGGCAAGACTATGAGGAGCGTAATTCTCAGCGGATGGAGTCAAATGGTCCCAAGGATGTTGAGGCTGCGCTTTATGACGGTTTTGTAAGCGATGCGGACCGAGCAGTTGCTCAACGTCTGCAGAATGCGGATTTTGTGACGATTGCCGAGCGCGTGCATGACGGACGCCTTCATTTCGAAGACGAACGGCTCAATGAGCTTTTGTTCCGCATGCGCGCGCGCTGTGCGCCTGAAACGCTCAACGAAGAAGAAATGCAGCGCTGGCAGAGTGAATGTCGTAGCCGTTTGACGCAGGTCGGACTCGCAACGACGACGTTGGAGCAGTATTTCGAGGAGCTCGAGCGCGTGCAGGAACGTTATGAAGCACAGATGAATGACGGCACGCTGAGTGAAGAGCGTTATGAAGCGATCGAGCAAACGCTTTCGGCGCTCTACGATTGGGGTGATCAGGCGGCTGAATATGCCCAGGTCGGTGAATGATGAACGGAGGTTGAAGATGACGATCAAATGCGCGTTTTTAGGACTCGGCGTCATGGGGTATCCCATGGCAGGACATCTGGTCAAGAAGGGCTTTGAAGTAACGGTCTACAACCGCACCACGACCAAGGCGCAGCAATGGGCGCAGGAATACGGGGCGGCTTATCGGGAAACCGCTTATGAGGCTGTTGATCAAGCCGATTTTGTGTTCGCGTGCTTGGGCAACGACGACGACGTACGCAGCGTCGTGCTTGGTGAAAAAGGTGCCTTTGCAGGCATGAAGGCAGGAGCTGTTTTCGTCGATCACACCACGGATTCGGCAGATCTTGCACGCGAGCTTTTTGAGGTTTGCAAAGCGAAAAATTTGGGATTTTTGGATGCGCCGGTGTCGGGCGGTCAGGCAGGAGCCGTCAATGGTGTGCTAACCGTGATGGTGGGTGGCGAGGCTGACGTTTTTGAAAAAGCCAAACCGGTGATTGACTCTTATGCGTGCAACGTCACGCATTTGGGAGCTGCCGGCAATGGACAGCTTGCCAAGATGGTCAACCAGATTGCATTGGCAGGAGCCGTACAGGGACTGTCCGAAGCGATTGCGTTCGGTCAGAACGCTGGACTTGATATGAAACAGGTTCTCAAAGTGCTTGAAAAAGGTGCTGCAGGATCATGGCAGATGGCCAATCGAGGAAACACGATGGTTGAGGATCAATTCGATTTCGGATTTGCCGTCAACTGGATGCGCAAGGATCTCGGGATTGCCATGGCGCAGGCTGCGCGCAACGGTTCTTCGTTGCCGGTGACGGCTCTGATTGATCAGTTTTACGCTGAAGTACAGGCTATGGGAGGAGGCCGCTTGGATACTTCTTCGCTGATCAAACGATTGCCTCGGAAAAAACACTAAGCCCCGCGTTTGACGCAATGCATGCCGCAGATTTTCAGATGAATCTGCGGTTTTTTTTTTTGAGTTGAATTGGTGCTTGTTTCGAATCAGCACGGATGGTGTCATCGTCAGGATTATTGGATATTTCCCTCATTTCAATAAAAATGAGAATAATTCTCATGACAATTTTTGACGATTTGATGCGTGCCGACGAAGGGAAATGGGTTCCCGGCGTGAAGGAACTAATACGCACATGAGACAACAAATGACCAAATTCAAGACATCCATGCTGGCGGCGGCCGTTGCCGTAGCCGCTTTTTCAGCTCAAGCTTCGGAAATTTCGCTTTACGGCTCCGTGTCAACGGGGTTGCTCTACAAGAACACCGCTTCGTTGACTAACTCTGACGGAAGCAAGACTGAACGAGTCAATTCGCTTTCGATGGAAAGCGGCTTTTGGGGAGATTCCATTTGGGGGATCACCGGGGAAGAGGATCTCGGAAACGGCTGGAAAGTTGGCTTTACGCTTGAAAATGAATTCAGTTCCGATACCGGAGCGCTTGCAAGCGAAGGGACGCTTTTTGACAGTCAGGCCTATCTGAGCATCGGAAACGATACGGTGAAATTTGCTTTCGGTAATTTCGGTGGTTTGGCCAGCGCGGGCGGTGATTTTGATCTGCTCGTAGGGTTTGATCCGATGGAGGCCTATGTTGACGTTGCCGGTCTGGGGGCATTTGCATCCAAAGACTTTGCAAGCGGCAATATGGCTGTGATGGAAGTCACGCCCATGGAAGGCCTCAAAGTATCTTTGATGGGGAACGCCGGTGACGAAGACAGCAATGCCCGTTGGTCGGATCGCAACCACTATTACGGGTTGGGACTGTCGTATGAAAACGGTCCCTTAGCTATGACCGCGATTGCAGAAATGCGCACATACGACGGCACAGCAATTGATGACGCCTGGACGTTTACGGTGGCGGCGGCCTACGACTTTGAGGTCGTGCGTCCGAGTTTTGTCTATCAGCACGCGAGCAAAACGCGTGAATTCGGCGGCGGGCCCTTGGAGGGTTTGGAGGACTTGGAGAGCTATAACTTCGACAGCTTCATGCTGGGGGCGGCGGCTCCCCTCGGACAGGGAACGCTGCGTGCTTCCGTGCAGTATGTCAAGGGTGAAAATGATGCGGACAGCACCGAGGAAGGTAGTGCAACAATTCTCGGACTTGCCTATACCTACGAAATGAGCAAGCGCACCATGCTTTATGCCGGGGCTTACTACTCCATCGGCGGAGATGGTCTCGACAAGGATTTGAGTGCTGGCGAAACCGAGTTTCGTGCGATGGGGCGCGGTGATTACAACAGCATGGGCTTTGGGTTGGGGCTTGCCCATACCTTCTAATCAGCCTGTATTGAAGTATCTCTGAGGAAATTGGAGGAACAGGGGTGAAGTGCCCTTTACTCCTCCAATTTCGGGGTGTTCGGATGACGGAAAGAAGAACACAGGCTAACGACTGTTGCGACTATTCCCGCATCTGGTCTTCATCGATCTGGCAGCCGTTGTCATAGGCTGAGTTCTGAATTTATTTGCGAATTTTTTTTCCGCTTTTCTTTGCTCTAAAGAGAAAAGTGAATTGAGAGTTATTCTCATTCAAAATGAAAAAGAGTATCATTCGCACCGTTGTGAACGCACAATGGCAGACCGGCCACACAGGGAAGATCGACTGACAATCCAACACAGAGAATCCATGAACAGAGAACGAACCATCCGCAAACTCACGCAGTTAAAGCTTGAAGAACCCGGAATCGTTGCCAAGCTGAAGCTGCCCGAAAGCGAGGCTCAACGTCTGGACGAGTTGGGACTGCATATCGGCAGTTCGGTGCGAGTGCTCGCCGGAACGACCAATGAGAGCATCCTGATTGCCGTCGGAGACAGTCGCATCGGCGTGAACTTTGACGTTGCACAGAGAATTTACGTTTATTGAAAATCGGCGACTCTTTTCCTCGATTTTGTCGCCAAACCAAAAGGCAGGGAACAAGCCATGTTGTTAAAAGAACTCACTCCCGGAGCGAAGGGAACGATTGTCGGTTACGACAAAAAGGCTCCTGAATACCGACGTCGTCTGTTGATGCTTGGAGCAACGCCCGGTACGGCTTTTGAAGTCGTTCGCGTGGCCCCGTTGGGCGATCCGGTTGAAATTCGCGTTCGCGGCAGCTTCATCAGCGTTCGCAAGGATGAGGCGGCCATTATGCAAGTCAATGTGGACTGATTCGGCAGGAGTGACAAATGCAAAACATCATCTGTATTGTCGGTAATCCGAATTGCGGAAAAACGACCCTGTTTAACGCACTGACAGGATCCAAACAGAAAGTGGGCAATTGGCCCGGTGTTACCGTTGATAAAAAAGTCGGCAGCTACAGCTACGAAGGCGAAAACGTCGAGATTGTTGATCTGCCCGGCATCTACTCGATTACGCCGGCATCAAGTTCGGGTGAGGACGAACGCATAGCGCGCGACTACATTCTGACGGATGAAGCGCAGGCGGTCATAAACATTGTCGACGCTTCCAATCTTGAACGCAATCTCTATCTTACGGCTCAGCTCATTGAAATGCGCGTGCCGGTGATCGTGGCCGTCAACATGCTTGACATTGCCAAGAATCACAAGATTGAAGTCAAGCTCGATGCCTTGCAAAAAGCACTCGGCTGCCCTGTGGTCGGCCTTGTCGCAGCTCGAGATCAAGGCGTGCGTGAGTTGCAGAAGGCGATCGCCCAGTTTTTGAAGAATCCCAGCGTGCCTCCGATGGGAGTGACGTTTGACGAGCGCATTGAGAAAGCGCGTGAGGCTATTACGCAAGGCTTGCATGAGCACGGCGTGACGCGCCCTGAATGGTTTGCGCTTCAGCTTTTGGAGGGAGCTCCGGGCATTGCCGAAAAACTGCCACAGGAAGCCGTTGCCGCCGTTCAGACGTATGTGGACGAAGTCAATACGGCTTTTGAGGGCGATGCCGACATTGCCGTTGCCGATGCGCGCTACGGCTTTGTAAGCGAAGTCACGCAGAAGGCTCTTGTGCGTCACGGTGAAATGAACTCAACGATGACCGATAAGATTGATCGCGTGGTGCTCAATCGATGGCTGGGGCTGCCGATTTTTCTGGCGATCATGTACGTGATGTTCCTGTTTACGCAGAATCTGGGCGGAGCGTTCATCGACTTTTTCGACATCACGTTTGCCGGTATTTTCGTCGACGGATTCGGGCGCCTGCTGGAGGTTGTCGGTTCGCCGGAATGGCTCAAGGTGTTTCTTGCCGACGGCATCGGCGGCGGTCTTACGACTGTGGCTACCTTTATTCCGCCGATTTTCTTTCTGTTTCTTTTCCTTGCCATGCTGGAAGACTCCGGATACATGGCTCGTGCGGCGTTCGTGATGGATCGAATCATGCGTGCAATGGGCTTGCCCGGCAAGGCATTCGTTCCGCTCATTGTGGGGTTCGGCTGCAATGTGCCGGCCATCATGGCGACTCGAACCATGGATAAGGCGTCCGATCGCATCATCACCATCATGATGGCTCCGTTTATGAGCTGCGGAGCTCGTATGCCGGTTTACGTGCTGTTTGCCACGGCCTTTTTCCCGAGCAGCGGCCAAAATCTGGTCTTTGCAATCTACCTGATCGGCATTCTGGCTGCCATCATCACGGGCTTCCTCATCAAGCGAGTGGTGCTGCCCGGTGAAGTCTCGGCCTTTGTGATGGAGATTCCTCCTTATCATCTGCCGACATTCAAGGGAGTGATGATGCGTACTTGGGATCGACTCAAGTCGTTTCTCAGTCGTGCCGGTCGCGTGATCGTGGTGATCTGTGCCGTGTTGGGCTTTCTCAACAGTTGGGGTACGGACGGTTCTTTCGGCAACGAAGACTCCAAAAATTCCGTTTTGTCCGAAATCGGCTACACGATTGCTCC
>DXSO01000036.1 GCA_019410445.1 Sutterella sp. | reverse complement strand
TCGTTGTTTCGACTCACTTTTCTGTCTTCCCGTCAAACGAGGTTGCGAATTATGAACGTCTGCATATAACTTGTCAAGTCTTTTTATAAAAAAATTTAAAAAAATTCCGCGCTCCGTACAATTGCCCCCAACCATTTGTTTTCTCTATATATGTTGAGGCTTCCATGATTCGTTACGACATCAGCCCTCTTGACCCTGAAGCTCATCTTTTTATTGTTGGAATCACGATTGACAATCCAACACCAGGTGAACAATTCCTCCGTTTGCCAACCTGGATCTCTGGCTCCTACCTCATTCGGGATTTTGCTGCCAACATTCAAGCCGAACAGGCCTTTTTGGGTGAGAATCCCGTCCCTATTGAAAAAGTTGACAAATCCACTTGGCGAGTCAGCACAGTTGGACGGCAAGCCAACGAGGAGCTATTCGTCTACTACCAAGTATGGGCTTTTGATACCTCTGTTCGCGGCTGCTACCTTGATAACTGCCGCGGATTCTTCAATCCCGGTGCTGCTTTGATGGAAGTTCTCGGCAATGCAGACGAGCGTTGCCTGCTCAATCTCACGCCTCCCGTTGATGAGCTTCACCACGCTGTGGAATCTTGGAAAGTTGCCACCGGACTCAAGCGTTCTGCTGCAACCGAACCTTTTGGATGGGGACTTTACGAAGCAGATAATTACGAGCACCTGTGCGACTGTCCGATTGAGCTATCCGACTTCACTGAACTTTCCTTTACCGCCAAAGGCACAACTCACCATATTGTTCTCAATGAACTCCCCGTAAATTTTGATGAGCAAAAGCTTTCGTCCGACGTCAAAAAAATCGTTGAAACGATCATTGCCTTTTTCGAACCCAAAAAAGGCAAATGCCCTGCCGGGGAGGAATACACCTTCTTGCTCAATGTCACAGCTTCAACTGCCGGAGGTCTTGAACACCGAAACAGCACCGCTTTAGCTGCGCCCCGCAAATGGCTTCCTTGCATTCATGATCAAGATCGTCCAGAGCATTACGTGCAACTTTTGTCACTTTTTGCGCACGAATATTTCCACACATGGCTTGTCAAGCGCATTAAGCCCGCTTCTTTTGTTGATGCTGACTATTCAGCCGAAACATACACATCCTTGCTTTGGCTCTTTGAAGGTTTTACCAGTTACTACGAAAGTCTCATCCTTCGTCGCGCAGATCTCATTTCTGACGAAGTATTGGCCAAATTGCTTTCCAAAGATCTAAAAGCAGTCCTTGAAAATCCTGCTCACTTGTCTCAGAGTCTTGCTCAGGCAAGCTTTGATGCATGGATTAAGTTCTACAAACCCAATGCCAACACGGTTAACTCACACGTCTCTTATTACCGACAAGGTGCCATGGCAGCCTGGGTTCTTGATGCTGAAATTCGGCGCAAAACAAAATCGAAGAAATCCTTAGATGACGTTGTTCGTCTGCTATGGGAAGACTACAAAGCCGCACAAAGCGACTATAGCGGCATTACGAGCGATGACGTTCCCGAAATTTTCACTCGAGCCACCGGTTTAGATCTAACCGGACTGCTGTCAGATTTGACTCACACAGCCATGCCGGTTGATTATGCAAAATATCTCAAGCCACTTGGCATCAGTCTGGAAGAATCGGAAAATAGTGCTGAGCGAAAATATCTCGGCATTGACGGCTATGGGACTGACGCTGGCTTTACTGTGCGTCATGTTTACGATAAAGAAACTGCTCAGTGGATTGGCATTGCGCCAGGAGATGTCATCATTGCCTTAGATGGCGTCAGAGTCAAAGGCAATAACCTCTCTGAACTACTCGCCCGTTATAGCGAAGGAGACGAAATTCTTATTCACGCCTTTCGTGATGATGCACTGCTCGCATGGGCCGTACTTCTTGGAAAACCCAAGACATTCCTTTCAAAAGTCGTCATCAAACCCACAAAACTTGGGAAGGACTGGCTTCATTAATTATTGAATTCTTCATCTATTCGCGCCCGGCAATGCTGATCACCCCCGGGCGCATTTTTTCACACTAAAAAAATTTCGCCTTCCACATCAATACCATCCACTTCGACACATCACACTTTCAACTTTTTCAATTGGCGCCTCGGCAATAAAACTCTTACCGATTTTCTCCATCAAGACAAAACGAACAACTCCAGCAACAGACTTTTTATCAGCAGCCATTGCCTTCTTTGCCGCTTCCATAGACAAACCTGAGATACACACCGGCAATCCCGCAGAAGCTACAAGCGACTTAATGCGTTCCACATCCCGCTCTTCAAGATAACCCATTTCCTGAGAAAGCATAGCTGCCATGACACAACCAGCTGCCACTGCCTCACCATGCAACCAAGTCGAATATCCCGTTAATTTCTCAATCGCATGCCCAAAGGTATGCCCCAGATTAAGTTTTGCACGCACTCCATTTTCGCGTTCGTCTTCACCCACAATTTTCTTTTTCATCTCACAGCAATGCGCCACCACTGTTGTCAGCACCTTTGAGTCAAGAGCTCGCAATTCCCTCATGTGCTCTTCAAGATACCTAACAAAATGTTCATCACCGAGAAGACCGTATTTGATGACCTCTGCTATACCAGCGCTAACCTCACGTTCGGGCAACGTACGTAGCGTGCTGATATCCGCAAGCACCGATCGTGGCTGATGAAATGCTCCAATCAAATTTTTACCCGATGGCAAATTCACGCCTGTCTTTCCGCCAACACTGCTGTCGACTTGCGCCAGCAACGTCGTTGGAATCTGGATAAAGTCGATTCCTCTCATCCACATGCTCGCGGCAAATCCCGTCATATCGCCGATTACCCCACCGCCTAAAGCGACCATAAGGCTCTTACGGTCAAGTCCCGCATTAACTGCCGCAGAAAGAATCTTTTCGATGTTGTGAAGATCCTTGTAACACTCCCCATCTGGCAATGTCACCACCGAAATCGACAACTCAGGCAACTCATCCAATATGTGCCTTAATACGGTCTTTTCATACAGCGGACCAACGGTGGAATTGGTCACCAGCAGTACTGACGTTGCCTTCAAACGCTTGAGTTCCTCTCCAAGCATCTTTAAAGCTCCGTCCCCTATGTGGATCGGATAAGACCTATTGGCCAAATCCACCGTGAGTTCCATCATCTTTCCCCTCCCGATGCTGTATTTGTTCTACGTGTGAAATAACTTGCTGAACGCTCTGCAACTGCAAAATCTTTTCAACCACCGTATCAACCGGCTTGCGCGATGTCACAATCTTTTCATTGCAGACTTCATCATAAGTTCCCCCTCGTTCCAACATAATGGCGCGAATTCTCGCCACTTTATCTTCCGAAGCCAACAGGGGGCGCGTTGAATCATAGCGAGTACGCTCGATAATGTCGGAGACACTGGAAGCCAATTGAATCACAAGGCCTCGTGCAAGAAGCTTGCGGTTTATTTCGAACATAGGCGCACCACCCCCCGTGGCAATCACAACGCCATCGCGAGTCGTTAGCTCGGCAAGAGTCTGCGTTTCTCTTGCTCGAAAGCCCGATTCACCTTCTTTTTCAAAGATATATGAAATCGGCACACCACAGTTTGTTTCGATCTCTCGATCCGTATCGAAAAACTCCCATCCAAGTCGCTCAGCCAATCGTTTTCCAATTGTCGTCTTACCGCTGGCCATCATCCCAATGAGAAAAATTGAAGTCGGCTTCTTTTCCGTCATAACTCGTCTCTTTATCCAACACCTGAAAAAGCATAGCGCAACAGTTCGTCTCCAAGAGGAAGCTTTTGAGCGTATTTCATCAAACCATAGAGCGACGGTGGCTTTTATAATTCGCAAAGCCTTGTTCGAGGAGCGCTGCAAATGTGCTGCAAATTTGTTTTCCCACATCCAGGCTCGACCAAGGGTTCCTGCTTCTATGCTGAGGCACTCGGCAGATTATTAACGGCGCTCGCGTTTCCTTTCCTTTTTTCCGCCTGTATCTTCAAAGGAGGTGCGCGAGATGAGCGCAACCACTAACTACATCATTGCCGATATCGGTCTTGCTGACTGGGGCCGTAAAGAAATCCGTATTGCAGAAACCGAAATGCCTGGCTTGATGGCTATCCGTAAGGAATATGCAGCTTCCCAACCTCTTAAAGGAGCACGCATCTCCGGCAGTTTGCACATGACCATTCAAACGGCTGTTTTGATCGAAACCCTCACAGCCTTAGGAGCCGAAGTTCGCTGGGCCTCTTGCAATATTTTCTCGACTCAAGATCATGCGGCTGCCGCTATTGCTGCTGAAGGTATTCCTGTTTTCGCTATCAAGGGTGAAAGCATTACCGATTATTGGAACTACACCCACAAAATTTTCGAATGGGATGACGGCGGCTACTCCAATATGATTCTCGACGATGGCGGCGATGCCACATTGCTGCTTCATCTTGGGAGCAAAGCAGAACAAGACATTAGCGTTCTCAACAATCCGGAAAGTGAAGAAGAAAAAGTTCTTTTTGCATCCATTCGCGCACACCTAGCACAAGACGCTCATTGGTACTCCAAACGTTTAGCTCACATCAAGGGCGTAAGCGAAGAAACCACAACAGGCGTGCACCGTCTTTATCAGATGGCTGCCAAGGGAGAACTTAAGATCCCGGCCATTAATGTCAATGACTCTGTCACTAAGAGCAAATTCGATAATCTTTACGGATGTCGTGAATCTCTCGTCGATGGCATCAAACGTGCCACTGATGTGATGGTTGCTGGCAAAATTGCCGTCGTCTGCGGTTATGGTGATGTTGGCAAAGGCTGCGCACAGGCTCTGCGAGCTCTCTCGGCTCAAGTGTGGGTAACGGAAGTGGATCCCATTTGCGCACTTCAGGCCGCCATGGAAGGATATCGAGTTGTTACCATGGACTGGGCCGCTGACAAGGCTGATATCTTTGTAACCGCTACCGGCAACTATCATGTAATCACTCACGATCACATGGTTCAAATGAAGGATCAAGCCATCGTTTGCAACATCGGACATTTCGACAGCGAGATTGACGTAGCTTCCATGAAGCAATACACCTGGGAGAATATCAAACCGCAAGTCGATCACATCGTACTGCCTTCCGGCAACCGCATTATTTTGCTGGCGGAAGGTCGCCTCGTTAACCTTGGCTGCGCAACGGGTCACCCCTCGTATGTCATGTCGAGCTCTTTTGCCAATCAAGTTCTCGCACAAATTGAACTCTTCATGAATACCGAAAAATATCCCGTCGGCGTCTATATTCTTCCCAAGATCCTCGACGAAAAAGTGGCTCGCTTACAGCTCTCTAAATTGAACGCAGAGCTGTCAGTACTCACTCAGAAACAAGCTGATTACATCGGCGTAAAAGTTGAAGGGCCTTATAAGAGCGAAAATTACCGCTATTAATAAGTTCAAAAAGTAAAACACCAAGGCTGTAATCGTCAGATTACGGCCTTTTTTTTATTCAGCCTTCCTAATGCCGCTCTCTGTCAAAATCCAATCCATTGGCACATCGAACGACTGTGCAGTGAATTCTTCAATCATCAAGCATTCAAAGGCAACTGCCACGGCCATGACATCACATCTCTGCCTTCTTTGCGCTGTTAGCCAACGATCAAAAAAGCCTCCCCCATTCCCCAGTCGAAACCCGTCATGCGTAACACCCACACACGGAGAAAAAATAACATCCGGCTTTATGGGAACATCCTTTTCCGGTTCTTCAATTCCAAATGCCCCCATTCGAACATATTCCGGATTCCATACACTGTAATGCATACGTCCTGAAGCGGCATCATCAACCACCGGTACGCACAAGCGTCGCTCTTTTTGTTGACATACCCACTCCAAGAGAGGCTGCGTAATGTCGGGTTCGGCTCGAATAGGTCGATAAAACCCCACCACTTCGAAATTCTGTTCAGATAGCCACTGCCGAAGATGCCACTGCAGGCTAGTGACAAGCATCGGTTGCTCGTTTTGAACCTGGCAACGTCTCTCTAACATTATTTTTCGTAACGATTGACGGTCGCCAAATGGGCAAGCAGTGCAGTTATTTGTCGTTATCATGAGAACTTAACCATAAGTCTGTCAAAGATATTTGGCAGCTCTTTTTGTGTGGATCTTCCGATGCCGTTTACTGCTACAGTCTATTCGTTTTTGCTTGCCTCTTCGGCCATAACGACCCCTGCCATTGAAGAGCTTACGGCCATTCGTCAACGCGAACTTTCTGAAGAGGAAATTGCTGCGCAAATTGAGCAAATACGCATTGAACGTATCGAATCACAGTTCGATGGCAAAGAGCTACCTTCAGAACTGGAGGCGGCTGCTGAAGCTGAGTCCTCCAACACTGCAACGCCCTCAGCTCAATCCATGTCCCAAAATGGCTCTGAACTCGTTTATCCAACAGAGATTCGCGCCAAAACATCAACCTCAGCGTCAGAAACCACGACCGCGCAGACTCGTGAGGAAACGAGTCCTGACACCTCCCATGGCAACCGTCCCAGCGGAATCACCTTTTCAGGACAGTCTCTTCCGGCAGACACCACTGTCAGGTCACAACCATTAAGCCAATCCTACGTTCAAGAAACAGCGGTTATTCCAGAAAACAGCAACAACGCCCCCAACGTTGTCGTTGTGACAGGACAGCCATTGTCACAAATACATGCGTCTTCTGAGAATGGGAACTCCTCAACTTCTGTTCAAGGTTTTCTCATTGCGCAGTCGGTTCGTCCCGACTACTCACTGATTCCTCCCTTATCGCTTCCCCAATCCCTTCTTCCTCCGCATTTTGGAGAAAAACTGCCCGGGGATGACGATATTCTTGCCGCACGCCAAGCTCTTCAAAAAAGCGATATTGCTCAACTCAAAACTTTGGCTCGACGCGTCAAAAACCATCCCTTGGGAGGTTACGTAGAGCTATGGGCAATCAATGCTCAGGCTGACCAAGACATAAAAAAAGCAAAAAAATTATCTAAAAGCGTTGAAAACGCCTACAGCCGCTTCATTGAAGCGCATCACACAGAATACTTGTCAGAACGAGCCCGCACTGACTGGCTGAGGTATGCCGCACTCGCCGATGATGCACGGCGCTTCTCTCAGCTTTACCCGAAACTGAAATGGAATCGAGAAGAACGAGATGTTCTGTGCTTCCACCAAACATTTGCGCTTGGAAAAAACAAACCTTCAGCTCAAGCTCTCGCTCAGGCCAAAAAGTTGCTTCTCAATACAACTGCGCCGCAGATTGATGCTTGTAGGAAATTGGCATCAAGAACACTGCAAGCCGATCCAAACTGGACATGGCAGTATCTACTGATACTGCTCCAAAAGAAACGGTACTCTCTTGCCGCTCAATTGGTTGAGGATACTCCTGCCAAATATCTGCCGGTCAATAAACAAGAACTCACCCACTTACTAGCCAATCCAACACGTTGGCTGCAGAAAAACCGCAAGATACTGAATAAAAAACCCGTACGCATTTTGATTGCCGCTTCGCTTCGTATTGTGCAAAAAGATATCGGTGCAGCCGTTCAAATTGCACACGCCACTGACGGTCGCATCAACGCAGCTACACGAGCTCTTCTATGGGGACGTTTGGGATATGAAGCATCCGTTGATCAGGATGCCGGAAGCCTTCGCTACTACAAGTTAGCTGGTTCAGCTCTAAAACGAGCCCCTTCTTCAACACTGATTGTCAACGGTACAGCCATACTTGTTTGGCAAGCTCGCGCCGCATTGCGTAACGGCACTCCTGAGCAGATATTGTCTGCAATCGCCCAGCTTCCCCCATCACTTCAGCAATCTGACAATTGGACATATTGGAAAGCACGCATGTTGGCTGCCACAGGGAAACAAACTCAAGCCGAAGCACTAATGAACAAACTGGCTCGTGGCTACGAGTTCTATAACCTTTTGGCTGCAGACTATCTCAAGAAGCCCTACTACAAAGGGCCCGAATCCATGCTGCCGCCTCCAAACCAAAAAAATTTCAAACGTTTCTCTCAGAATCGCTCGATTCAGCGTGCTGTTCGTTTTTACTCGCTAGGACTTCCCAACGAAGGACACCGAGAATGGAACTGGGCACTCATCGGTATGGACAAACGCAGTCGGCTGGAAATTGCGGAGTACGCAGGAGCGCTCGGATTAGAACACCGTCGCATCAATACGGCGGCAAGCACGGGAAAAGCCGCAGCATTTAATCAACTTTACCCCAAGCCTTTTGCAGCACAAATCAGCAAAGCTGCCGATTTAGCTCAGTTACCTCACAACTTAGTCTTTGGACTGATTCGCCAAGAATCACGTTTCATAAGCTTAGCCTTAAGTTCCGCTGGGGCTCGCGGTTTAATGCAAGTCATGCCCGCTACAGCTCGCTGGGTAGCCAAACAAACTGGTCTCACAGACTACTCAAATAGCCAACTCTCGGATATCGAGACCAATCTATTTCTAGGTACACAGTACCTGAAACTGATCCAAGAAAATGTCAGCTCCAACATCACACTCGCAACCGCAAGCTACAACGCAGGCCCCTCCAAGGCCGCAGCTTGGAGATCCACTTTGACCAAAGAGGTAGAAGGAGCTCTTTTTGCAGAAACCATTCCATACTCCGAAACACGCGATTATGTGATGAGAGTAACCGCCAATACTGTGCAGTATGCCCGATATACAGACAAGCCGCTGCGACTAACCGACTTACTCGGACGCATTGCTCCGGAACCTCTGTCGGGCAACATCATCCCTTAACAAATATTGCCTTTTACATTCGATATTGTCATGACACTTTTTAGCAACATCACTGAAACTATTGGTCAAACCCCTCTGATCGAGCTCAAAGGACTGGAAAGGGAGCTGAATCTATCCGCACAAATCTTTGCCAAGCTGGAATGCTTCAATCCGGGAGGCAGCATCAAAGATCGCGCAGCTCTATTCATGATCAAAGCTGCAGAAGCCTCTGGCAAGCTTCGTCCGGGAGGTCTTATTGTCGAGCCAACCAGCGGTAATACAGGCATCGGACTGGCTATGGTCGCCCGCGCTCGAGGCTATCGAACAATACTCACAATGCCGGAATCAATGAGTATCGAGCGTAGAAAACTACTCAAAACCTATGGAGCTGAGATTGTGCTCACCCCAGCTGATAAGGGAATGAGTGGTGCCGTTTCCAAAGCATTGGAAATTGTCAATTCCACACCCGGCGCCTTCATGCCTAATCAGTTTGACAATACCTCCAATGCTCAAGCTCACTACGAGACAACCGGCCCCGAGATATGGAATGACATGCAAGGTCAAATTGATGTCTTTATCAGTGCCGTAGGCTCAGGAGGCACTATCACGGGAACAGGACGTTTCTTGCGACGCTGTGATCCGGGGATTCGAATCGTAGCTGTTGAACCCTCAGCCTCACCGGTACTATCCGGCGGTCATGCAGGTCCGCATAAAATTCAAGGCATCGGAGCGGGTTTCATTCCAAAAACACTTGATACATCTGTGTACCAAGAAGTGATCTGCATCTCAAATGAAGATGCTGCCGACATGACTCGAAAAGTTCTTGCTACTGATGGAATTTTCGTCGGCATTAGCTCTGGTTGTGCTCTAAAGGCCTCTGTTACCCTAGCCATGCGACCAGAGTACCGCAAAGCACGCATCGTCGTCGTTCTACCTGACACTGGGGAGCGCTACCTATCCACTGGACTCTTTGGAGAGTGAGTGCCACACTCGAAAAAATTCGCGACCTTGTGCCTCAGCGTTAAAATTTCGCGACTTATTGAGAAAACGAATGTCGGCCACGTAAAGAGAACCGGACATTATTTTGCGTTTAATTAAAGATGTCGAATCAAAGAATCGTTGACAATTCTGCGCAGCGTCTTGCCGCCTTGAAACAATGCACCACGTTGGATAAGTTCGTTCCTTTGCGTGCCTCCCTGACAGGCGGCGAAATTGCTCTAAAGCAATTCAATCGCACATTAAATACCTGGGAACCTCTGAGCTATCTAGAACTCAATGACCGAATCATTGAATGGCGCAAGTCCTTCGCAAGTTTAGGACTGCAACGCGGGACTCGCGTGAGTATTCTTCTGAACAACTCCATTGATCATGTGCTTGCCGACCAATCTGTGCTTGCCAATGCCATGATTCCCGTACCGTTGCATGCCATCGATACTCCCGGGTCCCTGGCCTTTATTTTGGCCGACAGTGGCGCCGAATGCCTCATCACCAACAAGTACGAACGTTGGAGAGCCATTGAAGATGCTCATATTGAACTGCCTTCGCTCAAAACAGTCGTCCTTACCGATGAAGTCACTCCGAGCAAGCAAAATCCCAACGGTCCAAAGATCTATGGTATTGATGACTTTCTCGGTCTAGGACAGCAAACTAGCGAACTGCCCTCAGGCCCTAATCCCGAAGACTTGGCCGCAATAGTCTATACCTCGGGAACTACCGGGAAACCCAAAGGCGTTATGCTCACACACGCCAACATTGTCTCCAATGTCATCGCCACACTGGAGCATATTGCCCCGGCACCACATCCTGGATATGTGTTTTTGTCGTTTTTGCCGCTTTCTCACACCTTTGAACGGACAGCTGGCTACTACCTGGCTCTTGGCATGGGTTGCACGATCGTTTTTAATCGTTCAATCATGCTGCTAAACGAGGATTTCCGTACCGTACACCCTGACGTTCTCATTTCGGTTCCTCGAATTTACGAACGCATTTATGCTCGTGTTCTTGACCGCCTTGGAAAGCAGTCTGCTTTAGCCCGCTTTTTATTTAACGCTTGTGTATCCGTAGGCTGGCGTCGTTTCTGCAAAGCCAATCGCCTGCCGGTGCCTCAAAGTTCATTTGCTTGGCTCGATCCGTTCGTATGGCCGATTCTCAAAAAGCTTGTCGCCAACAAAATTGCCATGCAATTCGGAGGAAAACTCAAGATCGCAATCGCCGGCGGTGCCGCTTTAAATCGTAAAGTTGCACGCATGTTCTGCGGCCTAGGCATCCCGCCCATTCAAGGTTACGGCATGACCGAAGCTTCCCCCATCATTGCAGGCAACTCGCTCATGCTCAACCAACCTGACACCGTTGGTCGAACCTTCCCCAATGTTGAAGTGCGCCTTGCTCAGGACACCAATGAAATTCAAGTTCGTGCTCCTTCTGTCATGAAGGGATACTGGAACCGTCCTGAAGAAACCTCCAAAGTTCTTTCTGCCGACGGTTGGCTTTCCACCGGAGACATCGGCGAGTTTAATGAGCTGGGATTATTGCGAATTCGCGGTCGCATCAAAGAAATTATCGTCACAAGCACAGGCGAAAAAGTACCTCCCGTAGACCTTGAACTTGCGCTTGAAACTGATCCTTTATTTGCACAAACCTACGTGGTAGGCGAGGCTCGCCCATTCATTTCATTCGTTGCTGTGCTCAACTTTGAAGAATGGAAAAAGCTTGCCGATAAACTGGGCATCGATCCCAATGATCAACTAGCACTTCAAAGCAATGCCGTTCGCTCTGCCGTTCTCAAGCGAGCTCGCGCTGCGGCTGCAGATTTCCCACATTACGCATTGCCTAGAAATGTGGCACTGACTTTAGAACCCTGGACCATTGACAATGGCCTGTTGACTCCGACACTTAAGCTCAAGCGCAAACCTTTAAACGAAAAATTCGCCGCACAAATCGAAGAAATGTATCTTTCTCATGCGCGTGCTTAAGGTTTCAAAAGACTGTTTATCCGTACAATTGACGACAATCCTTATTTTCACCTCGGCTGCATGACATGATCATGCAGCCGTCTTTTCGACTTGATTAATTTATGTCTGAACAACCTCAGGTTCGCATCGGAAAATTGATGCCCAACTGGATGATCAATCTCACCGATCGAATCATGCAGTACTACATTGATCGCTATCTCAACTGTGATCCCGTGGTTTTAGACCGACCGCCAGAACCACAGGCTGGGCATCAGTACCTGCTTTACGCACACATTCCGTTTTGCAAAACGCTTTGTTCATACTGCACGTTCCACAGATTTCTTTTCAAAGAACACAAAGCACGTGAGTACTTCGTGAACTTGCGAAAAGAAATGGACTATGTCAAAGCTCTGGGGTACGACTTCACGAGCATGTACATCGGCGGCGGTACGACAACAATCATCGAAGAAGAACTCATTCGAACAATTGAACACGCACGCAATCTATTTCCGGGTATCAAAGAAGTATCCTGTGAAACGGATCCTTTGCAAATCGCCACTCCTTCATTCCGCAATCTCAAAGGACTCGTTGATCGTATGAGCATTGGCGTGCAAAGCTTCAACGATGACATCCTCAAGATGACTGAACGTTATGACAAGTTCGGTTCCGGAGCGTTGATCTACGAGCGTTTGCAAGAAGCTCTTGAGTTATTCCCGACCACAAACATCGATATGATCTTCGGCTTCCGCGGCCAGAGTCTTGACATCCTTCAAAATGACATGGATCTGCTCGTAAAGCTCAATCCTCGTCAGATCACAACATATCCATTGATGGTGACAAGTCAGACCCGGAAGAGTGTGAAACAAACCATCGCAGCTGAAGGCATTGAGTTAGCTGATCAGTATGCCGTGATCATGAACACACTCGGCAATCACTATCGTCAACTTACCAGTTGGACATTTGGTCGTACACACGATGAAGGATTTGACGAGTATGTTGTCGATCACGATGAATATCTCGGAGTTGGTTCCGGCGCCTTTTCGTTCCTCGGCAACAATCTGTACGTTAACACCTTCAGTCTTCGTCGATACAACGAGCGCATCAGCGCTGGAAAAACAGGAGTTGAACGCCGCCGCACTTTTGATAAGCACGCTGTTTTACAGTACCGACTCTTGCTTGGTCTGTTCTCGGCCCGCTTGTCACGCAAATACTTCAGAGACGTTCACGGTGTCAATCTTGATCGTGCCCTTTTCAAGGAAATGCTCGGCCTACGCCTCGCCGGAGCCATTAAAGACGATCCCAATGATCCGGACAATCTAATCGTCACCGATGCTGGAAAATTTCTTGGTTTAGTGATGATGAAAGCCTTCTATTCCGGCATGGATAACGTTCGGGCAGAACTTCGAAAAGCTCTCCGTGACGTTGATTGTTGAGTTAATCGAGTAGGTGGTAGGCGATTAATTCGCCTACCGACCTCTCACACCACCGCC
>DXSO01000035.1 GCA_019410445.1 Sutterella sp. | reverse complement strand
GCGGTGAGTTACCGCATTAATTCGCTTGAAGAGACGCTGGGCGTAAAACTGTTGGAACGCACGACACGAGGGGTTGTTCTGACCCCGGCGGGTTCATGGTTTTACGACAAAGTGGCTGCTTTGTTGATTTGGCAAGAACAGGTTCCGGCAGAAATTCAGCAGATTCGCAACGGAGTGGAGTCTAAGTTTGTTTTGGTGGTCAACAATCTGCTCTACAACTCGACGTGCGTGGCCAATATTTTGGCTCTGATACGTGAGAAATATCCTTACACGCAGTTGGAAGTCATCGAAAGTGTCTTTAACGGTGTTTGGGATGCTCTGATTTATAAGGAAGGCAGTTTTGCCATTGGCTTGCCGACGCATCACTCCATTGATGATCGTTTTGAGACTCAGCCTATCGGAGTGATTAAGTGGCATTTTGTAGTGGCACCGAGACATCCTTTGGCGAAGTTCAAGTCGCTGAGCGGTCAGGATTTGCTGGAGTATCCGGTCATCAATATCGAGGATTCATCGCTGCAGATGCAAAAACGTCTTCCATGGCGTATGCAGGGGCAGGAAGAAGTACTGGTTCCGGATATGGCCACCAAGATCGAGTGTATTGCTCAGGGTGTCGGCGTTGGATTTCTGCCGCTTTCAAGTGCTCGGCCTTTGATCGAAAGCGGAAGACTGGTTGAAGTGCCTTTGTCGGAAAAACTGCGTTCGTCGTCGCCAATGGCAATTGGGTGGTCCAGATCAGGGCGAGGAATCATTGGAGACTGGCTTTTGGGACTTTTCCGGCAGCACTCTTCTCTTATAAAGCCTTTTCTTGAACCAATGGAAAGCGAATAACTTCATTGGCTTTCCGGCGAATACTTGATTCACGGAAAAATTTGCAAAAGGAGCGTCGAATGTCACAGTCCGACCCCAAGAAACTCCTTCAAGTGACGCTTGCTTCGTTGTTCGGGACGATGTTGGAGTTTTACGATCACTTCATCTACGGAACCGCTGCGGCGGTCATCTTTCCGACTGTTTTCTTTTCCGGTCTGGACAAAGATCTGGCTTTACTTCTTTCTCTGGCCGTTTACGGCATTGCGTTCGTATCTCGTCCTTTAGGTGCTTTGATTTTCGGTCATTATGGAGATCGAATCGGACGCCGAACTATTCTGATTGTCGTTTTGGTATTGATGGGGACGGCAACTTTTTTAATCGGCTGCCTTCCCAGTTTTGAAACGGCAGGAATATTCGGTGCCTGTGCGCTCGTTTTTCTGAGACTGATGCAAGGTATCGCCTTAGGTGGAGAATGGGGCGGTGCGGCACTTATGGTCAATGAGTATTGCCGCGGTTCCCGCTATCAGGGACTGCTTGGAAGTATTGTGCAGATTGCTTCCCCCTTGGGTTTTCTTTTTGCCTCCGGTGTTTTTGCGTTGGTGACCTATTTTTCAAGTCCCGAAGACTTGATGCGCATTACTTGGCGATATCCGTTTTTTGCAAGCATCTTACTGGTCGGACTCGGTATTTTCATTCGCAGTCGCATTGATGAATCGCCGGAATTCGCCAGCCTGAAGACGCAGAAAGATCTTTCCAATCATCAGCCGGTACGGATTGTTTTTCGTGATCATTGGAAAAACTTGTGCCTTGCAATTGGAACGCGTATTGGTTCGGATGCGGCGTTTTATGTGTTTGCGCTTTTCCCGCTTGTCTTTCTGCCGGCAATTGGTGTGGATAAGCAGGTGGCGATTAATGCCGGTATTGTGGCTTCCATTGGACAGGCATGCGGCATCCCGATTTTTGGATGGCTGTGCGACAAGTGGGGAACGCGCAAGGTGCTGTTGCTGGGTTCAATCATCAATATCGCTTGGTTGATGATCTTTTTCCCCATGCTTTCCACGGCCTCTAGTGCAGTTATCTATTTCGCCGCGTTTGGTGCTCTTTTCTGTCTGGCGGCCATGTGGGCGCCGCTTGCCGCGCATCTGCCCAAGATGTTTCCTGTGGAAGTACGTTTCACTGGGGCTGGCGTTGGATTCCAAGCGGCAGGGATTCTAGGAGGAGCGATTGCTCCGACAATCTGTGTCTTCCTCTTCAATGCCTGGCAGTCCACGATTCCGGTCGTTGTCTATCTCACGGCGCTGCTCGTTTTGGCTTACGTTTGTGTGTACACGACAAAGACGCAGTAAGTAAAACTGAAATTGCGGGATTTGCGGTATGTTGTTGAAGATTCAAGCACAAAAGCACGCAATTGAGTTCAATTGCGAGATGCTGAACCCGATGATGGGGCGAGTGCATTCCGTGTTCAGACATGCCGTGAATTTCGCATGGAAAGATCACCGTATTACAACGCTGTTACTTGCGCCAAAACCTCTTTCGCCCGAAGGAATTCTTGTAAGTAGAGATGCTTTTCAAAAAGCAGCGGAGCGGGATCATGCTTTATTGATGACAGTCAATGGGTATCTGCCATTTACTGTTGGGGAAGAAGTCACCTTTTTTTCGGAAAAACTTACAACGAATCGTTTCGTGATTGATTTGAGCGGTTGCCCGGCAGTGAACCTGAAGGTGAGCTCGTGCGCTTGTTTGGAAACAATTCACCAATCATTGAAGCAATGGCTGCCTGAGGCTTTGCTTGGAAAAGGATTGGTTACCGGTCTGCGAAGTGAAGTGTTTTTTGGCAGCGGACGTATTGCCGAGCTTGAAACCGTGCTTGAGAAGATGGTCTTTTCTGACGTTGTGAGTTCCATATCCTCAGTAGAGGATCTTAAACGTTCTCTTGATCGTTTTATAGGACTAGGGGAAGGACTGACACCGTCAGGGGATGATTTCATTGTCGGTCTGTGTTGGGTTATGACGGTTGATCCGATGCTGTGTACGACGACGCTATTGCCGCTTGTACGGCAAGTTCTTGGATCTTGTCTGGAAAAAACAAATTTTATTAGCGGGCAAATGCTGCGTTACGCGGTGGAAGCTCGATTTACAGAACCGCTTGTTCGACTTGCTCGTGCCGACAATCGAACAGATTTGCGCGCTGTCTTTGAGGACATCGCGGCTTTTGGACACACTTCCGGCCTGGATACGCTTTGCGGTCTGTCGGTGGGTCTGGATATTTCGGCGCGTTTAAAGAATTCCTTTCATAAGTCAGCTCCAACTGCTTCAAACGGTACTAAGGCGGCTGTTTGCGCCGTCTGAGGTGTTTCTTTTGAACAGAAAACTTCCGAAAGGATGCATGCATGAAAATTGTGATTACGCTTGGCGGCAATGCGCTGCTTCGTCGGGGAGAGGCTCTTTCCGCAGAAAACCAACGTCGAAACATTGAAATTGCGGTTGGTGCTCTTGCGCGTTTAGCTGTACACCATGACTTGGTGCTCAGCCACGGAAACGGCCCTCAGGTCGGACTGCTGGCACTTCAAAATGAAGCTTATGCCAAGGAAAATGCAGCGGTTCCAACATATCCCTTTGATATTCTTGGTGCTCAGAGCCAAGCTATGGTGGGGTACATGTTTGCTCAAGCATTAAGTCGGGCGTTGAAAAACATAGCTCCGGATCGGCAGATTGCCTCAATCATTACGCAGTCTGAAGTGGATCCAGAGGATCCTGCGTTTCAGAATCCGACGAAATTTATCGGTGCCATGATGACTGAGGAAGAGGCCGATGAGGCACGGCGCAATCGTGGTTGGACGGTAAAACAGGACGGAGACGGTTATCGTCGCGTTGTTGCCAGTCCCCAACCGCTTCGCATTGTGGAGTTTCCGGTCATCAAACGTCTTGTTGATATGGGAACGCTGGTAATTTCCTGTGGCGGGGGCGGCGTTCCGGTCGTCAGAGACAAAGACGGATTGAGAGGTGTTGAAGCGGTTATCGACAAAGACTTTGCTGGCAGCATTTTGGCAACGGAACTGTGTGCCGACCTGTTGGTGATCGCAACCGATGTTGATGGCGTTTACGAAAACTGGGGCACTCCCGAGAGTCGATTGATTCAACGAGCAACACCGGACGAACTGCTGCAGATGGGATTTGCGAAAGGATCCATGGGTCCCAAGATTGAGGCTGTTTGTCGCTTTGTGAAGGCAACAGGAAAACCTGCCGTCATCGGCTCTTTGGACAACATTGAATCAGTCGTAGCTGGAGAATCCGGTACATGGATTGTGCCGAATGGAGACTGATGCACCGACAAGAAGCACTTGTGATGAAATGCTGTTATTTTCATCACAAGTGCAGGGAAAAAGAGACAATGTCAGAAATGCATCATCCCGGCAAGACAGTGTTGTTGCAAATGGAATGCTGTTTCTGAGGGGCAGAGACCTTCGTATTCAGAGCGCAGAGTAGCTGAAGAGGAAATGCCGCTTAGTTTGACTGTGCTGTGTTGGTTGAAGAGAAGCCGGCCTTATTTTTTTTGACTGAAGGTCGAAGGTACAAAATCAGATCTCTTAGTCCGTAAATTGTCATAAATACTGCGCTAAAAGGGACGGCAGCATACATCCAACGAGCTTGTAGCCACGGGATTGACTGCATATAGGCATGAGACTTCATCACCCAGATAACTCCGTACCAAGCGATTATGGCGTAGGTGGCCAGCTCAATGAGGCAGACAATGATTTGAAGCCATTTCCGCAAAGAAGGGTCACGCAAGCGTTCGGTCAGAAAGTCCACAGCGAAATGGTTGCGCGTGCGGACAAGTTCCTGTGCTCCCAAAAAGATCATCCAAATCAAGCAAATCTGGATCCATTCGTCCGTTTGAGTGAAGTTATAGATTGGAACGAAGCGAACGAAGACATTTAGGATGAACATCAGGAAGATTGCTGCCATAAGTAGCGTGCAGACAATCCGAACACAACGGCTAAATGCATTGTCAAGTTTGCGCAAAAATTCCATGACGTACCTCTTAGAACCAGGTTCCGAATGTGAGCGAGAGTTCGGGAATAAAGGCAACGGCAACGGCCATGGCAATCATGAGCAGCACGTAGCCAACACAGTCTTTTGCGATTTTCATCACATGTTCGCCGGTAATGGAAGACATGACGTAGAGGTTTAAACCCACTGGAGGAGTAAGAACGCCGACGGCAAGAGAAACGCACATGACAATGCCCAATTGGATAATGTCGTAACCGAAGCTTTTTGCCAGTGGTACGAAAATGGGGACAGTAACCAAAAGGATTGCGGTTCCTTCCATGAAGCATCCCATCACGATAAGAATTCCAATGATGATCAGAAGGACCGGGCCGATGGAGCCAAAACTGGAGGAAATAAATGCAATCGCTTCTTGTGGAATTTTGGTGTAAAGCAGAACGTATTGGAAGAACCCGGCCGTAGCAATCACGAACATGACTTTGGCGGTTTGTTCGACAGTCTCCCAAAAAATCCGAGGAAGGTCTTTGACTTTAAGTGTTTTTGTGACGAAAAGTCCCAACACCATGACATAAAGCGATGCGATCGCCGCTGCTTCGGTGGCTGTAAAGAATCCCGCAAACATGCCTCCGATGACGATGACGGGAGTAAGAAGCGCCCAGAAGGCGTCCTTTAAAGCTTGGATGCGTTCAGCCAAGGGAGAGGGGGGTTCTTTTGCATACTTATTTTTGTAACTTACAAAAGAAGACCAACACATAAATGCTGCACCCAAGATGATTCCCGGGACGATGCCTGCCTCGAAGAGGGCATTGACACTTGTTTGTGTAAGTCCGGCGTAAAGAATTAGAGTGATGCTCGGAGGAATGATGGGGCCTAAAGCGCCGCCAGCAGCGATCGTGGCACAACTGAAGGAACGACTGTAACCGGCCTTGGTCATTTCTGAAATGGCGATCATGCCGATGCCGGCAGCACAAGCGGCCGCCGAACCGGACATTGCAGCCATGACAATGCTTGCAGCAATGGCTGCATTGGATAGTCCGCCCCAACGATGTCCCAAACATACGCGTCCGAAGCCGAATAGGCTTTTAGAAATTCCGCCGACGGACATGAGATTGCCCATCAGTAAAAAGAATGGGATGGACATGAGTGTGATGCCGGATACCTGTGCAAACATGCGTTGAGGTACCAGGAAAAGGCGAGAAAAATCTCCGCCGGAAAGCAGAAACGTCACAATAGAGGCAAATCCCATCGTGACGGCGGTTGTCACGCCAAGGAACATCAGCACCAGAACGGATGCGAAGATTATGAACATCGTCATGAAAAGGGCTCCGGAAACAACTTAACCCGACAGCAGGGAGGCTGTCGGGTTTGTTGTGCTCTTATTACGACGAATTTTATTTGTTATTGGCTTGAACCGCTTGAAGAAGTTCCTTCATGGCTTCTTTACCGGAGAGCTCTCCGACTTTGTCATAAGCAGGCTGCATTTTCTTGACGAACGATTCGCGATCCGGCGTTGTGACATTCATTCCTTTGGATTTGAGGTCTTCAATCACGAGATTTTCTTCGGAGGAGATCTTTTCACGAGTCAAATTTTGCGCTTTGACAGCTTCTTCCTGGATGATTTGCTGAACGTCTTTTGGAAGAGATTCGAAAAATGTTTTGTTGGCCAAAAGAACTTGGCAGTCGAAATAGTGATTGGTCAGAGCCAGTTGATTTTGTGTCTCGTATAGAGAATCGGCACGAATCGTAAAGACTGGGTTTTCTTCAGCGTCCACAACGCCTTGTTTTAAAGAGGTGTAAAGCTCGGAGTAGGCGATTTTCTGCGTATTTGCACCCAGTGCGTCAAACGCAGCCAGCAAGCCTGTGGAAGGCGGAACACGAATTTTGACGCCTAGCAAATCATCGGCTGTATTGACGACGATATTCTGAGTGGTGACTTGACGAAAACCATAGTCAAACATGGAAAGTCCGACAGCATCGTAAGGAGTCAAACCTTTGTTCATCCATTGCATGACAAACGAGTCGATTGTGCGATGCGCATGATCGTAGTTTTCGAAGAGAAACGGTGCGGTCATTGCATTGAGTCTGCGATCGTACATAGCCATATTCCCAAGAGAAACAATAGCCATGTCCAGAGCGCTCATTGTGATTTGTTCGGCTAGCGCGGGCTGATCGCCCAATTCGCCGGCCGGATAAATCTGGACTTCGTATCTGCCTTGAGTTCTTTCTGCGATGTTTTTTGCAAATTGAAGCGCAGCCTCATGATGAACGTGAGCGACGTTGGCTGTATGAGCGAGCTTGATGACTTCGGAGCAGTGGGCTTGCATGCCGATAGCGAGCAAGGAGATTGGCAGCAGAGCGCATTGGATAACTTTTTTGAACATGGACATCTCCAATGGAATTTCCAGGGGGCAAATTTCTCCGAGCAGTAAGGAATCTGAGACTGACTGTCTGCGGCGAAGTTAGAGCTTGAAGTTCCAATTTTGACTGAAATTGGGAAAAAGAGGTTGAATCGTGGAGTAGTCAGTGATTTTTCAACGAACGATGACTAACTTCGTTTCTTGGTTGCTTTGTGCTGACGAGAAAAATTGAGGAAGGATTTGAGGGCTATTTGGATAGAAGGTGTTGTTTTTTGGCGTCATATTTTGATGGATAAAACGTTTTTTTAGAGATTGAAAATAGCTATTTCAAAGTGGAAAATCATTTATTATCAAGGAATTAATCCGATTTAGGGATGTTGATCTAGATAGAAATACAGATGTTACTGTCAAAAACATTTCTTTAAGATGCGTCAACGGAAATCAGACTCTGGGTGTGCGGAAAGAATATTGCTGAATATTCAGTTGCATTCCGGTGCTTTTGTATTGGAACAATTCGACTTTATGAGAGCACAAGGAAGATTCCTCAGACTTGTTTTTGTGTAAAGCCCTGGATTGGGTGTTTGCGATTCTTTTTTTTCATCTAGGAAGCAAATCATGAAAAAGACTTTGGTTGCTCTGGCTGCTGCCACGGCAATGTGCGGTGCCTCCGCTGCGTCGTTGACCTTGTACGGCATTGTGGATACGGGCTTTGCCTACAATTCTGTCAATGCTGATAACTATGATGATCTCGCGACTTTGGACGGCGATAGCTTTGCCATGAAGTCCGGTCAGAGTTCCGGTTCTCGCTTTGGTTTCAAGGGTGAGGAAGAACTCGGTAACGGTGTTTCCGTGGGTTTCGTGCTCGAAAATGGCTTTAGCTCGGATACGGGGTCTTTGGGTGATACGGATGGTCGTTTGTTCAACCGTGAAGCTAGCTTGTTCCTTGAAGGTGGCTTTGGTAAGTTCGGCGTGGGTCGTCTGAGTACGTTTGCCAACGACGCTGGCTCGACCGGTATCGGCGGTTACTTCTCTTCCTTTGGTACGGGTCAGGGCGACGTTGGCTGCCAGAGCTATATGCAGGCCTATCGTCCTTCTCGCATGGATAACTCCATCTACTACAAGTCCCCGAACTTTGCCGGTGCAGAAGTGTGGGTGATGTACTCCATGGGTGATGAAGCAGAAGATACGGTTGAAAACGAGTCGTCCCGCGATCGTTACTATGCTGCTGCTGTCACCTACAACAACGGTGGTCTGAGCCTGTTTGGTGCAGTGGATGTGTTGAACAAGGCTTCTTATAGCGAGAAGGACGGCGCTCAGGATCAGGATGATCAGGTTACGGTGACGGCTGCTGTCAACTACGATTGCGGCTTTGCCAAGAGCTATCTCGGAGCGCATTGGTTCGACAACGCCAAGGGTGTCGGCGGTGATGGCGGCGAATGGGGGCGTTTGAGTGATGTCAATGCTGATGGCTGGTCCGTGATGGCCGGTGTCGATGTTCCGGTTGGCAGCGGCAAGATCAAGACGTCGATTGGTTATCTGGATGCTTCCTCTGAGGACGACACCCAGGATTTGAAGCGCTTTATGGCCGGTGCTGCCTACGAGCACTATCTTTCCAAGCGCACGACGTTCTATGTTGGTGCCGGTTATCTGCTTGACAATGTCGATGGCGAAACTACAACTGACAGCGATCCGTCCTGGGTTCAGGTCAATGCCGGTCTGAAGATCAAGTTCTAATCGACAGCGCAATGCTTTGACATACGGGGGTTAGATCCCGTATTCAGGTTCCCGAAAAACATGCTGGTTTTTCGGGAACTTTTTTTTTGAGCGAGTCATTCGGCAGGTTGATTCTGACTGGACATGGCAAATGTTTAGTTTTCAAAGAAGCAACGATCATGAACACAGTGCTTTCCTTTGATGCTGACGTTCTCATATGATGTTTTTTTTGCTATTCTCAGCAAGCGTATTCATTAGATAACCGACGCAAACCCAATTGCAGTCGGCTCATATGCAAGATCACCCACAAATAGAAGAAAACATCCATTCCGAGGCGCACGGCTTTTTCGACAAATTGCGTGCACTCTTTAAAAAAGATCCCACCACGACCGAGGAGATTTCCGAGGCGCTCAAGCGTGCGCACGGTCAAAAGCTGATTGATGCCGAAGCGCTTACCATGATGGAAGGCGCACTCAAGGTCGGTCATCTTTGTGCTGCCGATCTCATGGTGCCTCGCGCACAGATCGAAGCGGTTGACTTGGAGGAACCCCGTGACGTGTGGCTTCCAAAGGTCATTAGTCGGGGGCATTCCCGCTTTCCGGTAATCGAAGGCGACCTTGACGAAGTCAAAGGCGTATTGCATGCCAAAGATTTGCTGCGCCTTTTCGTAGATCCCAATTACGACATTCGTGCACATTTGCGCCCGGCGCGTTTTATTCCGGAAACGCAGCCTTTGAATGTTGTGCTGCGCGACTTCCGGATCACGCGTAACCATATGGCGCTTGTCATTGACGAGTTTGGATCCGTCTCCGGTCTGATCACCATTGAAGACGTGATTGAGCAGATCGTGGGCGAGATTGATGATGAATTCGACAATATCAATCTCGGCAAAGACAACATTACGGCTGTCGACAATGAGCGTTGGCGCGTAAAGGCTGAAACCTATCTCGATCAGTTCAATGAATTCTTCAGCGTCAACCTGCAGGATGATTACTACGAAACGGTTGGCGGCATGGTGACAGGACGTCTCGAACATGTGCCGCATCGAGGCGAAAGCGTTGAAATTGACGGATTCCGCTTTAAGGTGCTCACGGCCGATGAGCGACAAGCACATCTTTTCATTGTCGAGCGCTTGGTGTCGACTGCACCTAGTGCGCTCTCCAATGACGCAGAGCCTGCTGCATGACGCTTACGATTCCCGCACTATTTAAGTCCGGCGTGTTGACGACGGTCGTGCGCTTTGTGGCTGCAGCGGCAGCCGGCGCACTGGCCAGCGTTGCTTTTTCCGTTCCGGCAGCCAACTGGTTTTTGTTGGTTGCGCTTGCCTTGCTTTTTGGACTTGCAGTTCAAAAAGGTTCAAAAAAAGAAGGTTTTTTGATCGGTTGGCTTTGGGGACTTGCGTTTTTTGCGATCGGATTGCGTTGGTGCTACAGCTCTTTGCACGATCACGGGCAATTGGCTTCTGAGCTGGCTGTTTTCGGCGTCGTGTTGTTGGCGGCTTTTCTGGCGCTTTTTACCGGAATAGTGACTTGGGCAGTCCGGGTTTTTCCGTTGTCAAGAAGACTCAAACTCATTGTTTTGCTGCCGGCTCTTTGGACTGCGGTCGAATTGATGCGCGGAGTAGAACCCTTTGGGTTTGGTTGGCTTTCCGCGGGCTACGCTTATTCGAGTGACTTTTTCGGAGCATGGGCGCCGCTTATTGGTGTCTACGGCGTGGGTTTTGTCGTTGCGCTGACGGTGGGATTGGCGGTGGAACTGTTGTTCCCGCAGCAGGATAAAAAACCTTTGATGAAGACGATTGACGCCATCGTCCTGGGGTCTTTGATGCTGGGAACGCTGGCTCTTAATGACATCAGTTTCAGTCGGCAGGGGGCAAAGATTGAAGTACGTCTCGTGCAGCCCGATTTGCCGGTCATGATGAAATACGATCCCTTGCAGGCTCATGAACGCATTGAGCGTGTTGCGGCGATGAGCAGTCGATCGGCTTTGGGGGCTCAGCTGGATTTGATTGTCTGGCCGGAAAGTACGATTGCAGAACCTTTGCGAGACGGTATGGGATCACCGGCATTGACTGCTCTTGATGTAGCCCGAAAAACAGGAGCGTCGGTTATCTTCAATACGTTTTATCGCGAAGCTCCGGGGCGTTACTACAACGCGCTTTGGATGGCTCAGGATAACGGCAGACCGGCAGAGCTTTTTTACCGCAAACATCACCTCGTTCCTTTCGGAGAGTTCGTGCCGACCGGTTTCCGCTGGTTTGTGGATGCACTGGGCATCCCGATGGCTGATCAGTTGCGCGGGTCCGTTGGTGGCGAACCATTTGCTGTTGCCGGAGTAAGCGGAGCTGCAGGCATTTGCTACGAAAATATGTTCGGCGAAGAGCTGCGTCACGCTTGGGATAAAGCCAATCCGGGCTTTATTCTCAACACGGCGAATCTGGGGTGGTTTTCGGACGCAGTGCTCAATCAGTTCACGGCGATGAGCGCGATGCGCGCGAGAGAAACGGCACGCCCAGTGATTCAGGCGGTTCAGAATGCGCATTCGGCTTTGATTGGGGCCGATGGCCGCGTACAGAGACTTGCGGGAAAAGGGGCTCAGAATCTGGATCTGACGTTGGTATCGGCAGTGGGTGAGCCTACGCCTTTTGTCCGGTATGGGCATGGACCGGTGCTTGCGTTGGTGACGATTTTGTTGCTTGGCTGTTTGGCGGTGAGGTGGCGTCGCAAAAAGACCCTTGGCCGGTGAAAAAGCACAGACAGAGTTGAGTCTTCAATTGGCAAAGTGAGGCAGATGACGATACGCATCGTCAGGCACCGTCCTTTTTCTTTTTCTTCTTTTGCTGCAAATCACTCAAATCGTCGCTGTAGAAAACGATTTCCCAGTTCTTGTACCAACAGAGCATTCGTGCCCCCACGATGCAAAGACTGGCGGTAAACAGTGCGGAGTACTCAGGCGTGCCTGCCTGCTGCAAGGCAATATAGATCCACCCTCCGGCAAATGCTACCGAGGCATAGGGCTGTCGATCCGACATCACCATTGGCAGTCTGTTTAAAAAGACGTCTCGGAGCAACCCGCCGAATACGCCTGTGCACACCCCCATGAGAACCGCGGGCAGATAGGGCAGGCCTGCTGATAGTGATAGCGAAGTCCCGCCGGCAGTGAAAAAACCCAGACCGATTGCATCCGACCAGATAAACAGTGTGCGAAGGTGTTTGTCCTGAAAGCGCCGAATGAGCATTGGTGCGAAGGCCGACAGAAAAAGCGCCAGCCAGACGTATTCCTGGTTGGCAATCCAATACATGGGGCGATTGTCGATGATGATGTCCCGGATGATGCCTCCGCCGAAAGCAGTGACAAAAGCAACAACAAAGACGCCGACAGGATCGACCTTTTTACCTTGCGCAGCCAAAATGCCTGCCAGAGTAAAAGCTACGATGCCGACTGCATCGGTGAAAACCAAAAGACGGGTTTGCATGCGCTTGCCTCTTGCGGTTGCAACGATAAATTGCCTTGAAAAAACGATTGTATTTCAGACAAAGTCCGATCTGGCAGTTTGCAAAGGCATGAATGAGAAAAAGAATGCAGACTTTCCCGCATGGTTTTGCAGTAATCGCATCTACGGCTTTGATGGACTAAAATCTACAAATTACATTTGTCCAAGCGCTCCGCAGCGTTCTCGTTATGAGACCGGGCGCACAAACTTACACAAACTATGATTACCTTTCAGGAAGTGATCCTGCGTCTGCAGGAGTATTGGAACAAACAAGGCTGCGCTTTGCTGCAGCCCATTGATATCGAAGTCGGTGCGGGTACATCGCACACGGCCACGTTCTTGCGCGCTCTTGGCCCCGAGCCCTGGCGTGCAGCCTACGTGCAGCCGTCTCGTCGTCCGAAGGACGCCCGTTACGGTGAAAATCCCAACCGTTTGCATCAGCACCACCAGTATCAGGTTGTGCTCAAGCCCTCTCCGGTCAATATCGTTGACCTGTATCTGGGCAGTTTGCGCTCGCTTGGTATCGATACGTCGATCAATGACATCCGCTTCGTGGAAGACAACTGGGAGAACCCGACGCTGGGTGCCTGGGGTTTGGGTTGGGAAGTTTGGATGAACGGTATGGAAGTGACGCAGTTTACGTACTTCCAACAGGTGGGTGGTTTGGAATGCAAACCGATCACGGGTGAAATCACCTACGGTCTGGAACGTCTGACGATGTATCTGCAGAACTGCGACAACGTCTTTGATCTGGTCTACACCAAGTGGACCGACGGTCTGGGCAAGGAACATACGCTTACCTACGGCGACGTCTTCCATCAGAATGAAGTCGAACAGAGTAAGTACAACTTCGAAGCGAGCGATCCGGAAAAGCTTTTCAAGCAGTTTGACTACTTTGAAAGTGAAGCCAAGCGTTTGATGGAACTTGAGTTGGCGCTGCCTGCCTACGAAATGGTTCTGAAGGCAGGGCACACCTTCAATCTGCTTGATGCCCGCGGAGCAATTTCCGTCACGGAGCGTGCCGCCTACATCGCCCGTATTCGTAATTTCAGTCGCGCCGTGGCGCAGAGCTACTACGACTCGCGCGAACGTTTGGGCTTCCCGATGCTCAAGGCTGAGTAATCCCACTAGTTTCGTCGCGAGAGAATAGAAAAATGAAGAGCTTATTTGTTGAACTGCAGACCGAGGAGCTGCCGCCGAAGGCTTTGAAAAAGCTCTCGGAAGCCTTTGCCGCCGGCGTAAACAAGTCGCTTGCCGCGCAGTCGATGCTCGCTGAAACGAGCTCGTTTAAGGCATACGGTGCTCCGCGCCGTATGGGCGTGTTGATTTCCAATGTGTTGGAAAAGAGCCCGGATAAAGAATTCGAACAGCGTCTTGTTCCTGTGCGTGTCGGTTTGGATGCCGAAGGCAATCCCACGGCTGCGCTCACCAAGAAGATGGCCGCTTTGGGCATCTCCGCTGATGTCTCCGAACTCAAGCGTGTCAATGACGGCAAAAATGAGCAGTTGGTTTACACGGGCATTCGTCATGGCGTGAGCGTCAAAGATGCTCTGCAGAAGGCATTGGAAGAGTCCGTCAAGGCGCTGCCGATCCCGAAGGTGATGAATTACCAGCTTGCCGACGGGGTCACGACCGTACAGTTTGTGCGTCCGGTTAAGCATTTGGTGGCTCTGTACGGTGAAGACGTTGTTGACGTTGAAATGTTCGGTCTGAAGGCCGGTCGCGTCACGATGGGACACCGTTTCGAGAGTGCCGGAGAAATCGAAATTACCTCGGCTGACGTCTATGAAGAAACGCTGCGCGAAACGGGGCATGTGGTGGCCGACTACGCCAAGCGCCGTGAGATGCTTGTCGCGCTTCTCAATGAAGCAGCTCAGAAGGCCGGCGGAACGCTGATTGCTCCCGAAGATCTGATCGATGAAGCCAATTCGCTTACCGAATGGCCCGTGATCTATGTCTCCGAGTTCGAAGAAAAGTTCCTGGCGGTGCCCGAGGAATGCTTGATTCTGACAATGCAGACCAATCAGAAGTATTTCCC
>DXSO01000034.1:10242-14771 GCA_019410445.1 Sutterella sp. | reverse complement strand
ATGCCTAACGGGGCGGTGAAAAAGTGCCCCGAGGCGATCGCGGAACTCGATGCGGTGCTCACCAACGTGGAACTGCCGGCTCTGCAGCGCTGGGTGGGGTTGAAGCTCAACCCGCAAGACGCATCCGTTGCTCCTTCGATTGCGGCAAGCATTACGCAGACCGAGAATCTGCTGCTTGGAATATCGCGCTCGGCCGAAAGCTCTTTGAAGCATTCCCTGATGCTCACGGCCTTGCCCAAGGTCATGGCGGGTCACGCCGTCGAGACTGCGGGACCCGCGGCGATGGCCTCGACATTGGCGCGTGCTCAGGGCAATCTGGCGGGTGAAATCAACTACCGCACCATGGCCAAGATGGCCGAGGATTCGCTGCCCAAAATACGCAATGCCTTGGAATTCGTGGTGATTGCGATGTTTCCGGTGGTGGCGCTCATTGCACTGGTGTCGGGAACGGGCATGTCTTCGGTCGTACGCAGCTACGTCACGCTGCTTTTAACCGTGCAGTTGTGGCCGGCGCTTTCAAGCGTGGTCAACTATCTGGTGATTGCCCATGACATGCATCCCTTTGCGCAGCTTGCCGCTCATTTCGGAGGATCGAGTCTTCAGGCTGCAACCCTAATTCGGGAGACGGGAGCGAGTTCTCAGGCCATTGCCGGCGCTCTGTTGTGCGCCGTTCCCGTGATTTCGTACGCCTTGGTGCGTGCTGGCGACGTGGCCGTGGGGCAGCTTGTGGGCGGCTTGATGCAGCCCGCGCAAAGTGCGGCGACTTCCCAAGGCGCTTCCATTGCGGCCGGCAATGTTTCGCAGGGCAACGTGAATGTTTCAAACGTCTCCACCAACAATGTCTCGGGCAACAAACTGGACGGATCGGTTAAAGCCGTTGATTCCGGAACCGTGGTGACGCAGTCCGGCTACGGCACCGTGACGCGAAGCGGCTCGGGTGATGTCACGGGACTGCAGAGAACCGCAGTCAATTTCGGCGTGGGAGCGCAGATACAGCAGGCGTTCGTCAGAGGACATACGGCTTCCAATGTCGGACAGACGTCGACGGTGACGACGGACGCGGCACGGTTTAGTTTCGCGCAGTCGGCCTCAAGCACGGATTCCACGCAGCGCAGCTTTGCGCATGCGCTCAGAGATGCGATGAACGAACAAAAGATGCTCTCGAGCAGTTATTCGGATGCCCAAGGATGGGGCAACAGCGTGACGCTTACCAGAGCTTCGGAAATGGGACGGATGAGTTCGGTGAGTGAGGGGATGGATTATTCGAGCCAATATGGATTTGCAACATCAAGGGAAAATTATTTGGACTCGCCAGATAAACAATTAGAAAAGACAACAAGTCATGGAGTAAAGCTGATTAGAGGCAGTGCTGAAGTCTTGCCTTTAATTGATCCTATTCTGAACGGTAACAATAAGACTTATGGAAGTGGATTGATTGATAGTTTTGATTCGGAAGGAAAAATTAAACATTTCGGTATATCTGGTCGAATACAGGGGAATTTGTCATTTAACGATGCACAGAAACTAATGGACAGTGCGACAGGAAAAACAAGCACCCAGAGTGGAGATAGTTTGACGAAAAACTACCAGTTTGTCCGCTCGGCCGCCGAGCAAGTGGCTGGTAATCATTCAGACGAGCGGGTACGAAACTTTGCACGAGGATTTGTGCAGTCTTTGGATCAATCACATTCGGCTGCAAGAGATACGACGCAGGCGCATTCGGAGTCTGTTTCCGCCGTGTCGAGTTTGAACGAGGGTGATTCGGGGTCTGTGGTGACATCGGCGGATGCAAACATACCGGTAATGAATTATGCGGTTGAGCGTTATGGAAGCGGTGAAGCAGCGCTTAGAGCGATGTACCGACAACCGGAGGTGGATTCTTTGGCTAGAGAGAGGCATGCCGGAATGGCAGCCGCTGCAGCGCCTGCTTCTGTGTTTGGGCCGGGGAGCATTCTGTCTGCCAATGAGAGAAACGAGCAAGTCTTTGCTGCCGCGCACGCAAATGTAGAACGTGCGGCATCAGACAACGGGCAGCGGATTCAGTCGATTCAGAGTGAAGTATTGGATGGTTCAGTTAGTCAGGATGTGATGAAGCAGGATCCGGATGCTTCCGTGACTCAGTTTGAGACGGAACATCAGGAATTTGCAGTGAGGCAGCATGACAGTACCCAGGCAAGGATTCGACAAATGAATTTTGATCGCGGAGTCATGTTGGTGGCGCGAGAGGCTTACAACAAGGAGAATCAGGACAAAAATTTTGCGTTACGCAATGCATTTTTGGCTGGGTGGGGATATCGCAGTGGAGATGAGATACAGGAGGATTTGCGTGCCTGGTCCAGCGGCACGCCAGTGTTAAGAGAGCGTCTGGAAAAGATCGGTGCCAGCGATCAAGATCATGTGTCGAGTGAAGATTGGGAGAGTTTGGTTGAGATTGCTAGACAGCCCAACGGGATTCGATTGCCTTGAGGAATCTAGTCTGCAACCGTTAAAAACGATGATGAGACCTGCAATGACGGCGATATCTTTTAGCAATTCGCCTTGCCTTTATGTAGTCGATTTTTGAGGCATTTTTGGAAATAATGGAGTTTTCGAATCTGCCACCTATTTCAATTAACAGAAAGCTAATAAATTCAAGAATTTTTAGATAAAAGGCAGTGATAGGGTTCAATTTCTTCATTGCAGGCACCTCTATTTGAAATGGATTAAAGGAAAGATCTACAAGAATGCTTAACAGCATTAAGTTTTGATGTTTTGGTGCCAAATTGAGACAAGAATTTGAAGGTCATTTGTTTTCTCGGATGAAAATGCAGTATTTATTCTCGTGTGTTTTAGTGGTTCTCGGAGACTGCTTTTTGTTGAAAGAGGATGTTTCTATCTTACCATGAGTATTCAAAAAGAACACGCTGAAGCAAGGGGAAAAATTACTGAAAACAAACTTGCGGTTTTTCGTGAGTTTGCAGCTGAGATTGGCTGCGACATTGTTATTGAGAAGAATCTTCCGCAATCGCTTGATGTTGGATTAAAAAGGAATTTTGCAGGTATCTATATTCAGCTTCGTAAACGAGGCGATATTTATATTGGTGAGGCGATTGATATTCTGGATCGACAGAAAGAGCATTTGGCAAAGGGAGTCAATCTTGCAGCATTGGCCGTTTTATGGGTTGGCATGAGCAATGCCCAGGAGCGAAAAGAGATTGAAACGGCTGTGATTGCTGCAGCTCAGAAAAAGGGATTGAGACTGGCCAATATTTCCAAGATCAAGCTTGCCGAGGAGCTTGATCGAAAGGTCGAGCAGCTCTCAATGAATGCGGTTTTGGATCACCTTGATGGTTGTGACAGAAAGGCCGTGATGGAATTCGGCATCGGCGGCTGGCTTGAGTCGCTTGAGGAGGCAAGGGCAAAAGCAACGGACTCTGACTGGGAGCGGTATGCCAATTTCAAGGCATCTTCACTTTCGTATGCCGCCATGCATGCGATTTCCACTTTCGTGCGGCGAACGATTCAAGAGCCGGAAGCCAATTACGGACGAACTTGGTGCATATGCATCAATGAGACTGGTTATCCCGGCCCTGAATGGCTATGTATCAAAACGCAGGCAGGCAAAGTTTTCGAGATTGACGTGGTGCAAAGCTCAGATGACACGGTTCTGCGTGCTCGTCTTTGGGTGGAACGTCTTCGCTTGGATCTATTCACTGAGTTTTGCGAGCTTGATGACCAAATCATGAGAATGAATCTGGGCATTACTCAGGGAGTGTTTGATTTGAAGCGAAGCTACATTGATTTGCAGGACAGAACGTCGATGCGAACACGGCTTTTTTATCAGCGCACCCCAAAGCAGGTTGCCTGGGAAATGGATTCGGAGCAAGCTCTGGAGCTGCTGCAGTCGAGGTGGGGTGTGGCGTTGACTTGTGGGTGCGTGGAAAGCGTGTCGGGGAAGATGACGGGGGAGGGATTTAGACTCGGTAGATTGTTGTTTTGATCAGAAAGAGCAGGACTGTAACGAGATTGTCGTAAACAGTACTCGGTCAAAACATAGACAAAACTTTCGACTCTGATTAAGCTGCTTGACAGAAATCTCTCAGCTACGTGGTCTAACTATGAACAGCACCGACAATGCGCATCAGGCTCTTCAGGATGCGCTCTGTACATCCTTTATTGACGCCAAGCATGCATCGGACTCAGGACTTCGTGCTCAGTTGCTTGCTAATAATGACATCAAGGTGCTAACTGTTCTCGAACGAGAACTAAAAACATGTGACGCGTTTGCTCTGAGTGTTGCGTTTATTACTAAGAGTGGAATTACTCCTCTTTTGCAAACCCTCAAGGAACTTGAGCAAAAGGGAATCCCTGGACGCATCATCACGACTGACTACATGTCGTTTACCGACCCTGAAGTGCTAAGGAAGCTGCAAAGTTTTAGCAATATCGAGGTGCGTTTTTTCAAAACAGAAGGGCAATCGACCAAAATCGGGTTTCACACTAAGGGATACATCTTTAAGCGGAAAGATCGCTGTTGCGTCATTCTGGGA
>DXSO01000034.1:0-10232 GCA_019410445.1 Sutterella sp. | reverse complement strand
ATTCTGGGAAGTTCCAATCTAACGCAGTCAGCTCTTTGTCTGAATCGCGAATGGAATGCTCGGTTCGTCGGATCTTCGTGTGGAGAATTTTCTAAACAAATCACTGAAGAATTCGAAACGCTTTGGACTCACGAACACACGTATGAGCTCGATGACGTACTCGATGACTACGTTGTTGCCTACGAGCGTAACCTACGTATTCGAAAGCAGATTCTTTCAGGGAACTCAGATTCATCGGCAAGTAAAGAACTTGTTCCCAATGCCATGCAACGTGAACTTGTCAATAGAGTTCTGCATTTCATGGCGCTGGAAAACAAGGAGCAAGAAGGTCTCACAGCTAAACGGGGGCTATTGATTTCGGCCACAGGAACTGGCAAGACCTATGCCTCAGCTTTTGCGGTGAAGGCGCTTTGTCCTGAACGCGTTCTCTTTCTCGTTCACCGCGAGCAGATTGCGCGCGATGCACTTGACAGCTACAAGGCTGTCATGGGGCAGGGTAAGAGATACGGTATTTATATCGGACAAAAGCAGGAGGCTAAGGCCGACATTGTTTTTGCCACGATGCAGACGATGGTTCGACACCTTAATCCGCTTGACTTTAATCCTGAAGATTTCGATGTGATCGTTGTCGACGAAGTACACCGAGCTGGGGCTCCGAGTTACCAGGCGATCATGGATTATTTCAAGCCTAAGCTTTGGTTTGGTATGACGGCTACTCCTGATCGTCCAGATAATTTCGACATCTACGGCCTCTTCAATCACTGTATTTTTGCAGAGATTCGTCTTCAGCAGGCCTTGGCTGCAGATCTGCTTTGTCCGTTTCACTACTTCGGAATTTCAGGACTTTCAGTCTCTGATAAAGACTACGAAGTTCAGGATTTCAGTCGCTTAGCCTCTTCAGCACGTGTAGATCACATCATTGAGAAGGCAAACTATTTTGGCTGGAGTGGTAGACGCGTCAAAGGTCTCGTCTTCTGTAAAAAGGTTGAAGAATGCAAGCTTCTGTCGGAAGCCTTTAATCAGCGAGGTTTTCGAACGATTGCTTTGAGTGGTGAAAATTCGATTGAAGAACGACTTGAGGCTTGCCAGAGACTAGGTAAGGATCAGGGAGAAGATCTTCTTGACTATATCTTCACGGTTGATATCTTCAATGAAGGTGTTGATATTCCGCCAGTCAATCAGGTCATTCTTCTTCGACCGACAGAAAGTCCCATTGTTTTTGTGCAGCAGATAGGGCGTGGTTTGCGTAAATACCCCGGCAAAGAGTTTGTTGTGATTCTCGATTTCATTGGTGAGTACAACCAAAACTTTCTTATCCCTGTTGCTCTTTCAGGAAATCGCTCCTACAACAAGGACGATATGCGTCGTGTTGTCTCAACTGGAACTGAAGTCTTGCGTGGTGTTTCGAGTATCCACTTTGACGAAATTGCTCGTGAGCGTATTTTCCGATCGATTGACACAGCACGAACCAACACAATCGAGCTGCTTAAGAATTCCTACAAGTTGCTTAAATATCAAATTGGTTGCGTGCCAACGCTAATGGACTTCCTCGATCACGGATCGATTGACCCCATCAAGATCCTCGATCGGTGTGGTAGTTACTATCACTTCCTTAAGGTAGTGATGAAAGAAAGCGAATATGACGTTGAGCTTGATGATAAGGCTCAGAAGACGCTTGCTTATCTCACCAAGAGGATTGCCAATGCTCAGCGACCCAGCGAAGCCATTGTGCTTGAGGCCATTCTTTGTGGACAGAGTGACCTTAAGTCTGACCTGATCCGAACGCTTCAGAAGAACTTTGCTTTCGAGGCTACTCCGGAACATTTACGTTCTTGCGCCCAGATACTCATGTGTAATTTTTGGGTAAAAGAGCAGGATCGAATCGATAATGCACATCTTGCCGTCATCGAAGACGATCCTGATCGAGAAGGGGAATGGCGGGTAACCAGCACCTTTAGAGAAACTCTCGAAAGTAATCCTGGGCTTGCAAATGAAATCCAGGATTTGGTTGATTTTGTATTGCGTCGCTACAAGGAAACCTATAGTGGTGGCTATCGCAACACAATGCTCAAGCTCTACGAGCGCTACACGTATGAAGATGTGTGCCGTCTACTTGATTGGTCACGAAATCTGAACGCGCAAAACATTGGTGGCTATTTTTACGACAAAGAGTCCAAGACGTTGCCGGTGTTCGTCAACTATGAGAAGACTGACGAAGCGATTGCATATGAAGACCGATTTTTGTCAGAGAACCATCTCATTGCACTTTCAAAGACGAAACGCAGTGTTGACTCGACGGATGCCGATCACATCTTTAAGCGCAAGCCTGAAGACAAAGAAAATCGGATTTATCTTTTTGTCCGAAAAAATAAGGATGATAAAGAGGCCAAGTCCTTCTATTTCCTGGGGGAAGTGAAGGCTGAGGGTGATCCACTGCCAGTGAAACTTCAAGGTGATGTGAGGGCTTTTGAGATCAATTACCGTTTAGATGTACCGATCCGAGACGACATCTATAGCTACATCACTCAATAATGTGTATTGGGCAAAAGCAAACTCACTTCGTATACTTTGAGCTCATTTCCATCAGCCAAGGATTGGCTGGAATAGATTGGACAGAATTTTTAGAGACAGTTTGAATCATGAAAACCATTGAAGTTGTAGCCGCCATCATTCATAAAGACGGAAAGATTCTTGCTACGCAGCGTGGCTACGGTGACTATAAAGATGGCTGGGAATTTCCTGGTGGAAAGGTACAGTCTGGCGAAACTCCTGAGGAGGCTATTGTTCGTGAAATTGACGAAGAACTTCGCGTAAAAATTAAACCTGAGGCTCTCGTTACTACCGTCGAACATGATTACCCTGATTTTCACCTCACGATGCACTGCTTTTTCTCTGAGATCGTAGAGGGTGATATCGTGCTCACAGAGCATGAAGCAATGAAGTGGCTCACGGAAGAAACGCTTGATAGCGTTGATTGGCTTGCTGCTGATATCAAAGTCGTGGAAGAACTTAAGAGGTTTCTAGCTGCTAGACGTGGATAAAGTTTAGTTGTGAAGAGAAAGGCTTTTTTAGGTTCTACTAACAGTTCTATCACTGTAACCATCACTAGAAAATAGTTCAAAACCATCAAACAAACCACCAGCTCCACTCGTAAAAGCTCTTGGCTCTGTAGGTCTAACTTAAGCAGAACGCCAAGATTGTACCTTTCTCAAAAAGGCAGTTCGACCAACTCAATGCTGTGCTCTGCCGTCAAGATTGGACACCACAACAGATTAGATGTGGATTTTTTCAGAGCCAGGGACTTATCTTTCGGTCATTTTTAAGTTCGCTCTACTTAGGAATGTCGGGTGGAGCAAAACTTGGCCGTAAGCAGAGAACGAATAACTGCGTCTGAACGATTCGTCACGTGAATAACGACAACTGGGTGAGTCTGGTTGTGTCGCAGTCATCTCTAGAACTTCAAATCTCACTTTGTTACGACTGTGCGTGAGGCGGCACGAGGATACTGGGATGCAATTTTCTGTGCGCTGGCACCGACGCTTAAGGCGGCGATGCAGTGTCCGGGAAAACATGTTTCGCGTCTCGTGCACGGCGGAAAGGACGGTATACGACTTTTCGAGAACTATCGGGAAACGGGCTCGTGCGTGTGCAACACGTTCGGCAATTTCCGAGACGGTTTTACTGTGTTTCAGTGGTTGCATGGTTGGAGCTTTGCGTACACGTTGTCTCGGGTGGCAAGCTCAAACCTGGTACGGGGAAGAAGTGCTCGAACGCAAGACGCTCAATTGCATATACCGTGGGCACATTCTCTTCATGGGAATGTCTGAAAAGCGACGCCCGAAAGCGTTTGAAGGTTTTGTCGTCGAGATTGACGACGAGATCTCTAAGTCGGTTCAGGAGCTTAGGACGTGAGCGCTTAAAACGACTTTGGCTGAAGTTGGCATCAAGCCGCATGAGCGGATTGAGATTGTGCTTGTGTCTAGAGCAGGTGTTCGGCGTTTCGCTGGTGCATGTCGTTATCGGTACGTCTGGCACGTTAAAAGCCTTGATTCAAGAGCACGCGAAGAGTTTTTCGAAAGTGAGAAGACGTACTTCAACGGTGAGCTTGCTCGAAATATTCGAGAGCACTGGATTCGGGCGCTGAAGTATTCACCGATCGATGAGCGACAAAAGCCGATGAAACGGTTCCTGCAGCGACGTGCCATCGATGGTCTGGATGAGTCGATTCTGCGTGATCTTCGATTTGAGGAGCGCAGTTTTGACCGAGAAAGCCGTCGCTGGTACCCGGCCATGCTTGCAGCGGTGAGAGACGTCACTGGACAGTTGGTGACGCCAAACGGTCTAAAAGCCGAGGTGTCGACTCCAAAGCGCCTAATGCGATTGCCGGAAGGGAGAACCATTTCCGGATGTGCTATTCACTTCGGTGAGCCGCACGAGGTTTTGGTCGTGGCTGAAGGCATCGGAACAGCGCTTTCCGTGGTACTTGCTACGGGATTGCCGACGTGGTCATGCATCAGCGCGACGGGACTGCAGCAGGTTGTGATTCCCTCCGGTGTCAAGCGCGTTCTGATCTTCTCGGATAAAGACCGCAGCTGCACGGGAGAACGATCCGCGCAGGAATTGTGCTGTCGGCTTCAGGCTCAAGGCATTGAAGTCGCCATCGAGGCGGTGCCTTTGAACATACCAAAGGCGGAAAAGGGCATCGATTGGAACGATGTTTTGGTTCGTATGGGGCCAAGCGGATTTCCGGATGCTATTTGAGTTAACGCTCGTCGTTTCTCAGGTAAGACGCCTGAGAAACGGCCTTGTTTAGGACAAACCAATGAAAGATTCAACCACAATTCCAACGCCACCTTTTTGATTGAGGACACTGATAACTAAACAGGTTGAACGTTGTCTTCCACAGTTTAACAAATGAAGAGATTGTCAGTTTCTCTGCCTAAGGGCTGATTGTTGCATATGGAGAAGCAGGATAGAATAAGGGCCGACTCACAACTGGAGTAGGTTCCCAGTTGGAAATGACAGTATTTAGGCGATGTTTTATGGTAACTACAAGTTCACTCAAGGTGCCTGATGATTGCACTCCTCAATTTTCGGGGCATGAAACGTTTCCCCTAAGGCAGCTGTGGCTTCCCAAGATCGCTGATTTTATTCAAAAACGTGGTGTGTCTTACAAACCTGATTTCACGTCAGACGAAGGCATAGAAAATGCCATAGTTGAACTTGGTATCGGCAAAAACATGGTTTCATCCGCCCGATTTTGGGCGAGAGCGTGCCAAATCATTGACTCATCGGATCGTCTCACCAAGCTCGGAGAAATCATATTCGGTTCCGATATTAGAGCTGCTGCAGATCCCTATTGCACGCGTTCGGAAACGGTGTGGCTGATGCATTGGAATCTTGCATCTATCCCCTCTCGATTTACTCCAATTTGGTACCTCTTCAATCATGTTAACCAACCCTCCCTTGATCGGCAGTCATTTGTTGAAGGTCTGAAGGAGTTATGTCGAGTAAATAATTGGAAGGTGTCGGATAACACGCTTAAGCGAGCTCAGGAATGTGTTCTGCGAGCATACTTGCCGCGTCTTTCAGCAAAAGGGAATACGGAAGATATTGTTGAACCATTGCTTTCTGAGCTTGGGTTACTTGAAACAACTCCGTCCCGAGATGTCTTTTTGCTTCATCGAGGGACTCACAAGACGCTGCCCGATAGAATTTTTGTTTATGCGCTCATGGACTATTGGATGCGATTGAAAACAACATCTGCAACGCTCGATTTTTATCGAATTGCACATGACTTTGGTTCGCCGGGGAGAATTTTCAAACTCGACAACGAAAGCATTGCTCAACGGTTGCAACGACTTGATGTTGTGACAAACGGTTTCCTTGAATGGACAGAGCAAGCAGGTCTAAAGCAGGTGTCTCGCCGTAAAGCGGCTCTTAGCAATCCGCATGCTTTTGCCATGGCAATGCTGGAAGGCGCCTACTCTACTGGCAACTAACAACCAGGTATGAACATGAACCGACTCAATATTGTTCTTAACAGTCAATTTCAGCGTTCAAAGCGTCTCGATACAGATCAGCTTGATGTTGGCTATGTTCTATTGGGTACTGGCCGTCAGGCGCTACAAATTATGGGTAGCAATATTGCCCAGGGTAACCAAAGAGCATTTACCTGGACAGGCCCCTATGGATGCGGTAAATCCAGTTTAGCGCTCCTTTTGACAAGCTTGGTCAGCGCGGGGGATGGACATGTCCGAGCACTAGATTTGATCGGGCAAGATGATGAGATTCTTTCTGGGTTTAGATCGGCTCTCGGGTGGAAAGTTTTTCGATTGGTTGGTCGTCAGGGAGATCTGATGGAGGATTTGGCTAGCCTTTTGAAGTGCCGACGAACCGAGAAATCGATCATTGCTGCTCTTGCAAGGCAAAGTGAGGCTCTGACTGGGGATGATGGGGTGCTCCTCATCATTGATGAGCTAGGTAAGTATCTGGAAGCTGATTGCGCTAGTGCCAATACGTACTTGCTACAAGAACTTGCAGAGTTCGCATGCCGTGCAACTGGAAAAGTTGTACTTGTGGGCATTCTTCATCAGGCCATGGATGCTTACGCCGCCCGCATGCCGCTTGCTGTTCGCGATGAATGGACAAAGGTTCAAGGTCGCTTTATCGATATTCCGTTAGCTGCGACTACGGATGAAACTCTAGAACTGTTGAGCAAGGCTATCTCACGCCCAAAAGAGCTTGAGATTAGCCAGGCATTTGTAGAAGAAGTTGAGTTGGTGACCCAGTGGATGGCAAAAAATGCAGCCTTTGACGAGGATCGCATTCGAATGCTTCTTTTGGGGTGTTGGCCCTTGAATCCGGTTGTTGCATTGATGCTCGGCTCGGTATCTAGAAGAAAATTTTCCCAAAACGAGCGTTCGATTTATTCATTTTTGAGAGCGATGGAACCTTACGGATTTGCTGATTTTTTGGCAAATCCGGATGCAGGTGATGTTTACTCTTTAGCTCAGTACTGGGATTATTTGCAGGCTAATTTTGAAGCGGCGATTCTGTCTAGCCCCGATTCTCATCGTTGGGTTACGGCAGTTGATGCAGTTGACCGAGCAGAATCGCTGAACGATCCAACATTGCTTGGTTTAGCTAAGTGTGTGGCCGTTATTGATCTTTTCCGCATGGGATCTCGCTTGCAGGCATCGGTTGAGATTTTGGCAGCTGCAGTAGGAGTGGATGTCGTCCGGGTTGCTCCAATGCTACAAAAGCTTGTCTCGCGGCGGGTTCTCATTGAACGTCGGCATGTTCAGGCATGGGCAATTTATGCTGGGTCAGACTTCGATATCGAGGCTGCAATGAAGGAAGCTGCCACACAAATTAAGGTGCTTGATATTGAGGCGCTTTCTTCTTTGATCAATCTCGATCCGATTGTTGCTCGGTCGCATTACTTTAATTCGGGAACCATGCGATGGTTCAATCGGCGTCTAATGTCGGAACAGGATCTACATCAATTGATGTCGGAAATGACGGCTGGGGATGGCGCTGCAGGCGAAATGGTCATGATCTTGCCAGATAACCCTCAGCAAGCATCAGCTACTCCTATCGAGTACTTGAAGCGCTTATATGACAAGCACGATTTAGTCAAAGTCTCGAATGCAAAGGATAAGACTATTGCTTTGGGGCTTCCTGATAATGTTGAACGAATTATTGACCTGACCAATGAATTGCAGGTTGTCAATGTCGTCGCTAGTGATCCTACTTTGGAGGGAGATGAAACTGGACGTAATGAAGTTAATATTCGACGTAACTTTGTTCGCCAGGCGCTGATGGATGAACTCAACAACGCTTTCATCACATCTCAGTGGTGTTCGAGTGGGGGTCATGCCGTTGCTATTAGGACACGCTATGCGCTTGATCGCTATGTGTCCGATCTTTGTGCTGTAAGTTATTCCTGTGCTCCAGTTATTAAGAACGAACTGATCAATCGTGATCACCTTTCCGGAAATGTGAAAACCGCACGGAAAGAACTGATGCTCGCTATGATCAATAACGAGCACTTACCCCGATTGGGTTTTGATCAATTTCCGCCGGCATTCGCTCTATATACGAGCGTGCTGAAGTCGGTACATTGCCAATGTGAAGGTCAGTTTAGGTTCATTGCTAATCCTAAGATAGACACAAACAAGATTAAACCGCTATGGACTGCTACGGACAAATATCTTCAACAGGGCGGGCTATTTTCGTTAGCTGATCTGTACAAGTTTTGGCGTAAAGGGCCAATTGGGCTAAGAAGCGGTCCAATGCCGATATTGGCCTTGGCTTATCTTTTGGGTAGAAAGAACGAGGTTGCAGTCTACTTGCAAGGGGAGTTACTTTCTGCGCTGCAGGAAAGAGATATTGACCAGATGCTTGTGGCGCCGACTGAGGTTGAAATTCGATATGTTGGCTCAACAAAAAACAATCAGGAACTGTTTGATGCACTAAGAGGTATTCTCGCATCGTATGTTCCGGATGTAGAAGCAACACCGCTTAGTCTTGCTCGCGCCATTGTGCGCATTGTGCTGACAGCACCGGCATGGGCGCGCAAAACGCACGATCTGAGCAAAACAACGCTAGCTTTCAGAAGTGAGGCATTTAAGGCATCGGATCCATTTGATCTGATTCTGAAAAAGATTCCCGAGCTTTTTAAAGCGGACAGCATTCAGGGTATGGCGCATAGTCTTGATGAGACGATCAAGGAATATCTGCAGTCGACTCCAAAACTGTATCAACAGATAAAAGATCATCTGTTTGCTTCGTTGCAAGCTTCTCAGGATGATCTTGAAAGTTTAAAGACTCGAGCTACTGTTGTGAAGGGACTTTCTGGTGATATGGCTTTGGAAGCATTTGTGACGCGAATGTCGCTATTTACTGGGTCTGATAGGGATATTCTTGGTTTGTGGAATCTTGCAACAAGTAAACCCATGGAACAGTGCTCGGATCTTAGTTTAAAAGCCTGCTTGAGCAAAATCAGTGAGTTTGCATATGCCTTCCGACAACAGGAAGCATTTGCACGTGCACGTGGTCGCGATGCTGATCGCTATATGTTCAGTCTGGTTGTCGCAAGCGGCGAAAGAGACATTACCAGAACCGTCGAAATCACGAGTAAAGAGTTTTCTGATGCTCGAAGCAAAGCTCAGGAGTTGTTCAAAGAGTTTGAGGGCATGACAGATTCCATGCGGAATGCGGTATTAGCACAGCTTGGTCTACTTGTGAATCAGAAGAAAGCAGAAGGAAATTAGGAATGGCGGTGCATCATGTCCTAGGAATTTCAGGTGGTAAGGACTCAGCGGCTTTAGCTGTATACATGAGTCAAAATCATCCGGAACTAGATGTTGAATATTTCTACACAGATACTGGCAAAGAACTTCCGGAAGTCTATGAGTTTCTTGGTCGACTGGAAGGCTTGTTAGGTAAATCAATTACAAAGTTGAATCCCTACAAAGGATTTGATTATTGGCTGAAAGCTTTCAACAATTTTTTACCATCGCCTCAGACTCGTTGGTGTACTCGAGTTTTAAAGCTTGAGCCGTTTCGAGCTTGGGTTAAGCCTTGGTTAGATGCAGGCGATACTGTATATAGTTATGTAGCAATTCGAGCCGACGAAGAGCATCGTACAGGGATGAGAGATGGGCACCCGAACATGCATGTTGTTATGCCGTTAAGAGAGGCTGGTATTGATAAAGCGGGGGTTTGCGAAATCCTTGAATCTTCAGGACTGGGATTGCCGGCTTATTACGAATGGAGATCTCGCTCCGGTTGCACTTTTTGCTTTTTCCAGCAGAAAATTGAGTGGGTACATTTGTTAGAACGACATCCCGAGAGTTTTAAAGAAGCTATGTCCTACGAAAAAACGGCTATAGATAGTGGATCTCCGTTTACTTGGTCGCAAGGAGAATCGTTAGCTGAATTGTCAAAACCAGAACGTATTGCGCAAATCAAGGCTGATTTTGAAAAAAGAAAGGCACGAAAGTTAAAGAGTTTTAAAATTAATCCTCTACGGGTTGGTATAACTCCAAATTTGGATATTGACGATATTTTCGATGCAGATGAGGGTAACGGATCGTGCTCAATTTGTGTGAAATAGAGAAAGCAAGCGAGGTGTAATGATTTTCTGTGGATATTCCTAACATTGGAACTTCTGTGCACAGTGCCTCATAGTCAACTAATTCACTAGCTAAGCGCAGTATTGTGAC
>DXSO01000033.1:9121-15062 GCA_019410445.1 Sutterella sp. | reverse complement strand
CCTCCCTTTGTCTTGGCAAAGCTGCGAATGCGGCGGATGATGTAGGCTGCTCGCTGCGTTTGGTTGATGATTTTTGTGAGGGCTTCAGCGACACGCTCTTGGTTGGTGCGTCCTTTCTGCATCATCGTCAGTGTGGCGGAAGCATAGTTTTGCACCGCGGCAAGAGGCTGATTGAGTTCATGCGCCAAAGAGCTGGCCATTTCGCCCATGGTGATGAGGTGTGAGGCGCTTTCGGCGGCTTTGGCTTGTACCTGCATCAAAGTCTCGACTTCCTTGCGGTCGGTAATGTCGGTGACGGCAAACATTTCGGAGAGACCCTTGCCTGGCCAAGGCAGTACGCTGCGGGTGACAGAGAGCCAGCGACTGTTTTCCTTGTCGTGGATTTCGGCAGTGTGGCCGACGGCTTTGGCTTCCGTAAAGAGTTCCTGCACATGGAAGTGTCCGCGCACGCTCTGTCCCCAGCGTTTCGTATAAAGCGCATTGGCGTAGAGCAGTTCGTTGGCGTGTTCTTCGAGATGAACGACGCTGACGGCTGCATTCATCGATTCGATCATCAGTACCGTGCGTTCATGTTCGGTTGCCAGTGCCAGACGACCGCGACTTTGTTCGGTAACGTCACGAAGGGACACTAGCCATCCCATGGATTTAGTGCCCCCTTGAACGGGTTTCAACGGCGTAATGGTTACGTGGCAGTCGAATTCGGAGCCGTCGAGACGATGAGCTTTGTGTTCGAGTTCGATTACCTGAGCAGCATTGAGATATTCGGGTTTTACACAGCCGACCTTAATGTCGGCTGCTTCGGTGACGGTAAGGCCGACGGGACTGGTGTCCGTATAGCCGAACAGTTTGTCAAAGGCGGTATTTGAGTAGAGTACGCGCGAAGAGAGTCCGACGACAAGCAAGCCGTCGGTAATGGAATCGTTGAAGGTTTTTTGGATGGCGATGCGCGCTCTTAGTTCAGTCTCGGAGCGCATTTGACGAATCTGGTATCGCAACAGAACCGACAAAGCCACGAGCAATCCGATGGCCAAACCCACGATGGTCTTGGCTGGAGCGGAATTGAGAAGAAAAATCTTCGGAGAAGTATTCGTCGTCATGAAGCTGACGTTGTAAGGCAGCGGTGACAACGATGATTCGATCGAGGTGCAGTCTCGGGGAATCGGAGCGTACAGATGCGGCGGAAAGCTCTGGCCGTCAACCAGAATGTCCAGACGGTAATCCAGTTGAAAGTCGCTGGTCTCCACCAAGTCGCGAAGCTGACGCGTAAGCGAGATGGTGGCGATGACGCTTTCTCCGGCTTTCTGAGGGATTACCAGATCGACGTATGTCGTTACCATGTGCTCGCGATTGTAGGGCTCGGAAAATACAGGATGTTCGCTTGCGGCGGCAAACCGAACTGCCTCAAGCGTGGCGGGCTGACTGCTGATGCTTGTGCCGACGGCTCGCGGCGTCATTTCAGAGTACAGGCGTCCGCGACAGGCGGCTCGAACCGAGCCGTCGGACTGCGTGATGACGACTTCCCGAAGTGCGGGGTAGAGTGTAAAGACAACGGAAAATGCTTCACAGTCTTGGTCTGCATAAAACTTTTTTGACGGGGCATCCAAGCTGTGCGCAAGCGCAAGCGTACGTTTTTCGTATTGTCGAGAAATGGATTGATTGACGGCGGTTTGCGCCGATATTTCAAGCTTTTTGGTTTCGTCGTCAATAAACCATAAGCTGCCCGCACAAAGGATTACGATAAAGACAATGGCCGAGATGGTGACGTACAGACCGAATCGGCTGACAGGCAGACTGTCAGCGCTGATCAGTTCGAGCAGTTTGTCGTCGACTTTGATTTTGCTTGTCTTGAGCATGAGCGATAGGCAGAATCGAAACGAGGAGAATGCTCGACGAAAGCAATGCGAGCGAGATTCGGTATTTGCAAAACGCAAACAACAATTTTAAATGGGATTGTTTCAGGACCGTTAAAATGCGGACAATCTCAACCTCTGGTTTTTATGGGAAATAGTGACGATGGATCAAAACGAACTCAAGCGTCTGGTCGGCAAGGCCGCGCTCAAATACGTCAAGGATGGTGAAGTGCTTGGTGTCGGAACCGGCTCGACGGTGGATTGTTTTATCGATGCGCTGGCCGAAAGCGGCATTCGTCCGAGTGCTTGCGTTTCAAGTTCCGTGCGTTCGACGAAAAAGCTCACGGAATTGGGCTTTAAGGTAATCGATCTGTCGGAAGTGGAAGAAATCGGCGTCTATGTTGACGGTGCCGATGAAATCAATGAGAACTTTGAGATGATCAAAGGCGGCGGCGGTGCGCTGACTCGCGAAAAGATCGTGGCTTCGGTTGCAAAGCGCTTCGTGTGCATTGCCGATGAATCCAAGTTGGTCAAGACGTTGGGCAAATTCCCGTTGCCGGTGGAAGTTATCCCGATGGCACTTACAAGCGTGGCTCGATCGCTCAGAAAGATGGGGGCAGATCCCGTGGAGCGCGATTTTACGACCGACAACGGCTGCCGCATTCTCGACTGCCGCGGTTTCATGATCGACAATCCTAAAGCAATGGAGCAGGCGATCAACGCACTTGCCGGTGTGGTCACCGTCGGACTGTTTGCGGCTCGAGGCGCCGATGTGCTTTTGCTGGGAACGGCAGAAGGCGTTAAAACGATTGAAAAAGCAAACTGATTGCGACCGCTTTGAAAGAGCAATAAAAAAACCGAGCACGACGCAGAAGTCTGGCTCGGTTTTTTGTTTCGGGAACGAAACTTCTCGAAGACGGAGTCTTATTCCACGGGAACGTGGTTGGGGATGGGATCGACGCCGTTGCCGAAAAGATAGTTTTCGCATTGGGTCATCAGATGCTTGCGCACGTTGGGATCGGCACAGTTGAGACCGTATTCATTGATCATCATGGTCTGCAGCTTGACCCACTCGTCCCAGGCTTCTTTACTGATGTTTGCCCAGATGCGTTTGCCGAGTTCCCCCGGTACGGGCGGATAGGCCAGACCCGGGAGATCCTTCTGGAGTTTTGCGCAATGCACGGTGCGTGCCATAGTAATCGCTCCTATTTACGTTAAAGCGTTTTAATGAAAATTTTCGAACGGCGGTGCCAGTTGTACATCCGCTGTTTTTCAATGGGCAGGTTTTCCACAGAGGCTTCTTCAAAGCCTCGTTTGATAAACCAGTGAGCTGTACGCGTGGTAAGCACGAAAATGCGCTTAAGGCCGGCTTCCCTAGCTCGTTGTTCGATGCGTCGAAGCAGTCGGTCGCCATCGCCGGCACCTTGGTAGTCCGGGTGAACGGCCACGGCTGCCATTTCGCCGATTTCCGCTTCAGGATAAGGATACAGCGCTGCTGACCCGTAAATGATGCCGTCGTGCTCCAAAACCGTGAAGTGGCTGATTTCACGCTCAATTTTTTCACGGGGTCGTTTGACGAGAATGCCTTCGCTTTCAAACGGTTCGAGCAGCTTGACCAAGGCGGCTACGTCATCGATTGTCGCTTCTCTCAGCGACTCCATGTTTTCCATGGACAGCATCGTCCCGACGCCGTCGTGAGTGAACAGTTCAGTGAGGATTCCGCCGTCGAGCGCATAGGGAATGATGTGAACGCGATCGACCCCGCCTTTGAGTGCCCGCAGGGCGAATCCAAGGTTAAAGACGTCTTCATCGTCAACTTCCTTGTTTTGTACCAGACTCTGAGCATGCTGTGCGGTGAGATCCTGTTGGCGTTCGCCGGCGATGCGTACGCCGTCGACTCCCACGGACAAAATCAGCTTATCGGCGCGAATTGCAACGGCAATGGCTGTCGCCACATCTTCCGTAGTGAGATTAAAAGCTTCGCCTGTCGGAGAAAATCCCGTGGGACTGACCAAAACGATGTTGCCGCGCGAGAGCAGATCCTGAATGCTTTCGGAGTCAACCTTTCGCACGATGCCCGTGTGCTTGTAGTCCACACCGTCAATGACCCCCATGGGGCGAGCCGTGACAAAGTTGCCTGAGACGACCTTGATGCGCGAGTGCTGCATGGGAGTGTTGGGAAGGCCTTGTGAGAAGGCGGCCTCGATATCAAAGCGCGTTTCTCCGCATGCCTCTTTGACGCACTCTAGTTCCTGAGGGCCGGTGATGCGGACTCCCTTGTAAAAACTGCCTTCGAGTTTTCGCAGCTTCATGAGCTCTTCGATCTGAGGTCGGGAGCCATGTACCAAAACCACTCGAACCCCCATGCTGGCAATCAAACTGACATCCATCACAAGGTGATTGAGCAGTGTTTTGTCGGCAACGACTTCGCCGGCAAAACTGATTACGAACGTGCGGCCATGATGCAAATGAACGTAAGGAGCTGCGCTTCTGAGCCATGAAACCCACTGCAGACGCTCTTTGGCATCGGGTTCGCTCGGAACGATCGTTTCGTATTTTTCTGACATTGTTTTTCCAAACAGACCTTCACACAAGCAGTGTTCAGGCAGGCAAACGCGGATAAGTGCGCCAATTCTAAAGATTTACGATGGAGGCGGAAGAAAAACAGTACTTATCCGGAATTGCGCATCTGCACAAGGAGAAAGGTTGATTTCGGTAGACTTCGCCTACCTATTGAATCAAAGCTTAGAACAGAATTTTTGATGATTCTGTCGAATATTTTTCCATGAGTCAGAACGACAATCCATTCGGTGCGCTGAAAAACCTCGTCGAGCAGGGACAGATTCAGACCAAGACCTATGTGCCTTCAAGCAACGGCAAAAAGCCGTCTGCGGCGGCTTTGCGATACGCAGATGCTGCGGTGAAAAAAGCTTTTGAAGAGCAAAATCGAACGCAGACGACTCAAGAAAAGCAAAAAACGCAACATCAGCAACAGCGACAAATACAAAACCGTCAGGCCGATGAATCCAATCAGCGGCAAAGCACGGCTGAGCGAAGCCATGCGCGGTTGTCTCAAACAAAATCGCAAGTGCGTGCAGGCGATACGCAGCCATCGCTTCGACAGCTTCGGTTAAAGGAGCAGAAGGGGGGCGGCGGAAACGCTGAACGCCGTCGATCCGAGGTGGCACCTGCAGTTGAAAAGTCTTCCGGAAAACCGGCTGTTTTCAATCGGGCTCGAAACGCGCGTCTGTTGCGCGCGAATGTTTCTCGAGTCGATGAGCAGAAAAATCCCGAAGCAGATAAAAGAGAGCTGATGCCGGTGGCGCAGAAACGTCGTTCGCCCTTCGTTTTACCCAATCCAATTACCAAGCCGATAAAGCTTGCCGAAGGATTGCCGGTGAGTCAGCACGGTGAGGAGTTGATTGAAGCCATCAAAAGTAATCCGGTCATCATCGTGTGCGGCGAAACGGGATCGGGCAAAACAACTCAGCTGCCGAAGATTTGTCTTATGGCGGGGCGAGGAACCAAAGGACTGATCGGCCATACGCAGCCAAGACGTATTGCAGCAAGTTCCATTGCCAAACGTATTGCCGCAGAACTCGACAGCGAAATTGGTGAAATTGTCGGCTACAAAGTGCGTTTTACCGATCAGACCATGCCTGGGGCGGCCATTAAGCTGATGACCGACGGCATCTTGCTTGCTGAAACACAAACCGACCCTCTTTTGAAGCGTTACGACACGATCATTATCGATGAGGCGCACGAGCGTTCCATCAATATTGATTTTTTGTTGGGTTATCTCAAGCGAGTACTGCAGAAACGCAAAGATCTTAAAGTGATCATTACCTCGGCTACGATTGATGCCGAACGTTTTGCAAAGCATTTTGAGATCAAAGGCAAACCTGCTCCGATTTTCACAATTTCAGGACGAACCTATCCGGTGCAGATTCGATGGCGGCCGGTGGATGATACGGACGAAACGGATGACAAAACACTGATGGATGCCGTGGCAGACGCCTGTGACGAACTGCAAATTGCCGGTCGCGGCGACATTTTGGTTTTCTTGCCCGGAGAGCGAGAGATTCGTGAGG
>DXSO01000033.1:8218-9111 GCA_019410445.1 Sutterella sp. | reverse complement strand
CGAAATCGTCCGGGACTTGTGGAAATTCTGCCGCTTTATGCCCGCTTGTCTGCCCAAGAGCAGGAACGCGTATTCAAAAGCGGCGGAGCCCGTCGAATCGTGCTCGCCACCAATGTGGCCGAAACATCCATTACGGTTCCCGGAATCCGGTACGTAGTCGACACTGGCCTGGCTCGCATTAAACGCTACAGCTATCGCAACAAGGTCGAGCAGCTTCTGGTTGAGCCAGTAAGCAAGGCTTCGGCCAACCAACGATCCGGTCGATGTGGTCGAGTCGCCGACGGAATCTGCATCCGTTTATACGATGAAAACGATTGGGCGCGTCGGCCGGACTTTACCGATCCGGAAATCGTGCGATCCAATCTGGCTGCCGTGATTCTGCGTATGAAAGCGCTCAAATTGGGGGACGTGCGAGATTTTGACTTTGTTCAGCCGCCCCCACCCAAGGCCATTGCCGACGGATATGCCATTCTCTCGGAGCTGCATGCGATTGAGAAAAACGGAGAGCTTACCGATGTAGGGCGCACGCTGTCTCGATTACCTGTTGATCCCAAACTTTCCCGCATGCTTTTGGAGGCGTCTCGGCGCGGCGCTCTTCGCGAGGCGCTTGTGATTGTTTCCGGACTGGCGGTACAGGATCCCAGAGAAAGACCGCTGCCGGCTCAACAACAGGCCGATCAGGCTCATAAACGCTTTGCCGATGAGTCGAGTGACTTTCTGAGTTACCTCAATATCTGGAATTGGTTTGAAAATGAACGAGCCAATAAGACCAGCAATCGGGAATTGACGGAAAAACTGCACCGCAACTTTATTTCGCCTCGACGAATGCGAGAATGGCGCGATGTGTGGCGACAGCTCAAGGAGCTTTCCGAAGAAATTGGCTGGAAGATGAC
>DXSO01000033.1:0-8208 GCA_019410445.1 Sutterella sp. | reverse complement strand
GGCGGATTATGAGTCACTGCACGCATCGCTGCTGACAGGTTTGCTCGGCAATCTTGGCATGAGAGACCTTTCTGCGGATCTGCGCGCGGCTCCGTATTTGGGGGCTCGAGGCATTCGTTTCTGGGTTTGGCCGGGATCGGCGCTTGCCAAGAAGGCGGGCAAGTGGGTCATGGCCTCCGAATTGGTGGAAACCAGTCGATTGTTTGCGCGCTGTGTTGCCGATATCGAACCCGAGTGGATCGAACGGGCGGGACTGCATTTGATCAAGAAGAGTTGGAGTGAACCGCATTGGGAGAAATCCAGAGCTGAAGTCGTGGCTCTTGAACGCGGTACGCTCTACGGCTTGCCGGTTTACACAGATCGACGCGTGCAGTTTGCACCTCATGACCCGGCTGCGGCTCGCGATATCTTCATCCGTCAGGCATTGGTTGAAGGGCTCTACGAGACGAAAGCCCCATTTTTCGCGCACAATCGACGGTTGGTTCGGGAAATCGAAGAAATTGAAAACAAGACCCGCCGTCCGGATGTGCTTGTCGATGATGAAACGATTTACGCCTTTTACGACAAGATTTTGGATGCGTCTGTCGTAGGCGGGTCTACCTTTGAGAAGTGGCGTCGTATCGCTGAAAAGGACAATCCGAAGATTCTTTTCATGAAACGTGACGATTTGATGCGTCATGATGCCAGTGGAGTGACTGCGGAGTGGTATCCGAAGATTTATCGGGCAGCCGGAATTGAGATGGCTCTGACCTACCATTTCGAGCCGGGATCCGTCAGAGATGGTGTGACGCTTGCTGTCCCGATCTTTGCCCTCAATCAGATCGATGCAGTGCGTTGTGAGTGGCTGGTTCCGGGCATGCTCAAAGAAAAAGTGCGTGCGTTGATCAAATCGCTGCCTCAGAAATTGCGACGTCATTGTGTGCCGATCGACAAGTACGCCGAAGGATTCTTTGAACGTACGGGCGGTGTTCAGACGTTAACAAAAACTTTGGTTGACGCTTTGATCGGCGATATTCGTGAACAAACAGGGACGGTTTGCGAGCGAACCGACTTCAAGCTTGAGATGCTGCAGCCGCATTTGTTCATGAACTTTAAAGTGCTCGATGAACATGGCCGACAGATCGGCATGGGACGAAATCTTGCAGAACTGCGTGCTGAGTTTGGCGCACAGGCTCAGGAGACATTCCGTAATGTGGCTCAGGCAGATGCCTCCGTGTCGGCAGATCTTGCCGAAAATATTACGAACTGGAACTTCGGGGAGTTGCCCGAACTGATGGAGATTCGGCGCGGAGGACTGACGTTGATCGGACATCCTGCTTTGGTCGACAAAGGCGAGTCCTGCACGTTGGACGTTTTTGACGATTTGGAAGACGCACGAAAAGCACATCGAGCAGGACTGAGACGTTTGTTTGTGTTGCAGCTCAGAGAACAGGTGCGTTATCTGCAGCGCAATCTCAACGGACTGCAGCGCGTACAGATGCAATGCGCGGTGATCGCGCCGATTACCAAAAGCTTTGAGAGCTTTGAGTTGCTGCGGGACGAACTGACGGCGGCAGCGGTGGAAACGGCTGCCATGCAGGGCGAATGGCCGATTAACGAGCTGCAGTTCCAGCAGAAAAAAGATGAAGCGCGTTCGCGTCTGACGCTCATCGGCGGTGAGTATCTTCGGCTGATGGAAACGGTGGCCTCAGAATTGTCGGGTCTCAACAAACGTTTGCAGTCCGCACGTGCGTTTGCCGACGCGGTCAAAGACATTGAAAATCAGCTGCGAGCGCTTTTTGTCCCGCACTTTTTGATCAATGTGCCCTTTGAACGGCTCAAGCACTATCCGCGGTATATCAAAGCCGTCAATGTGCGATTGGAACGGTTGCGCAACGATCCGCAGCGTGATTCGGCGCACATGGCTGAAATTGCCAAGTTGTCGACGGCGTTGTACCGTGAAATGTCTGCACGAAAAGGAACGACGGACGAACGGCTGGAAAATTTCCGTTGGATGCTTGAGGAGCTGCGAGTTTCGCTTTTTGCTCAGGAGCTGCGAACACCCATGCCGGTCAGCGTCAAGCGCTTGACAAAGCAATGGGAGGCTTTACGTCGACTTTGAGTGCGGATAGAGGCAAGTTTCAGAGAAGCGGTTTATTCTTTGTCCTGAAAAAGGACAAAGCATCGCTGCAAGACACACGGCCTCAGTGATGCCACGAATGATTTTGAGCTCAAGGAGAGAGAAAGTGAAAATCATTGGTCTGGTAGCCGGTCATCATTACGACAAGGCGCTTGAAATTAAGGCGGCAGTGTTGGCTGAAGATTCTTCCGTCACTGTCGTGCTCGACGAAGGAGAATTCGTCGAGCCTGCAGCCGATGCAACCGATATGGTCAAAATGGCCACGTGCAAGATCAACAATTTCAATGCTGTTGAACGGTTGATTGCAGCCGGAGCCGATGTGATCGGTTTTGCCTGCGGTTGTCCGCATCGTTTTCTCAAGGAGCTGCAGACCGAGTTTACGGTGCGCTTGATCGACCCGATGGACTGCAGCGGAGAACGACTTTCTGCCAAGGATTACGCGCAGCGTCTTTTAGGGGCGGATACGGCTCGCTTGCCCAAGCCTTTTAAGGTTGGCATGATCGGCGGTCTGGGGCCGGCAGCAACGGTGGATTTGTATGACAAGATTGTGAAAGCGACGCCGGCCAAGAACGATCAGGAACATTTCAAACTGGTTGTTGAGCAGAATCCGCAAATTCCAGATCGTACAAAGTGCCTGCTCGAAGGCGGCGATGATCCCACGCTTGCAATGTACAACTGTGCCAAGCGGCTTGAGGCTGACGGTTGTGACTGCATCATTGTCCCTTGCAATACCGCTCATGCTTTTGTTGCGCTTATTGAGCCGCATTTGGCCGTTCCCTTCATCAATATGCAGCGCGTGACGATGCAGGAGATTCAAGAGAAGTTCGGTGATAAGGCGGTGATTGGTCTGATGGCGACGACGGGTACGGTGCGCTCTGGATTGTATGGCGAGAAAGCCAAAGCCATGGGTATGCCGATGTACGTCCCCGATGAGGAGCATCAGAAGCGGGTTATGGCGGCCATATACGGACCTCAGGGAGCCAAGGCTGGATACACCGAAGGGGTGTGCCATGACGATCTTTGCAGTGCTGCCGAATATCTTGTCAAGACGCACGGCTGCAATGTGCTCATTCTTGGTTGCACGGAGCTGCCGTTGATTCTTGACGAGGGTTTTGCAACCATCGCCGGCAAAGAGGTTTTCATTATTGATCCAACTTCGGCACTTGCGCGTCGTGTGGTCAAGGTGGCTCAAGAAACGGCCCAGCAGCGCGGCGTGATCTAATTGTGTGAAAAAAAGGGAACCTGATGGCTCCCTTCAAACGAGCGGGGGCAACGCCAAGAAGCATTGCCCCTGTTTTTTTAATTGTTAGTATCGGATGCGAGCCAGCCCATGGAGGTTGAGACGGCATTGACTGCGCTTAGCAGGTGGCGAACCCAATCCGGTTTGTGACGCATTTCAATGCTTGATGCTACGGTGACGGTGGCGACAACGCGACCGAATTTGTCACGGATCGGAGCTCCAATACAGCGGATGCCGATTTCAAGCTCTTCTTTATCATCAGCCCAACCGAGTTCCTTGACGCGGTTGATTTCCATGATGAGTTTTTCGGGAGTGCTGATGGAGTGTTGCGTACGAGGAGCAAGACCGGTTCGACTGATGTAAGCGCTTACTTCTTCGGGCGTCATGTCGCTTAAGAACAATTTGCCGCCGCTGGTGCAGTGCAGAGGAGCCATGGCACCGATACGGCGCGCAAGACGTACGCCGGTGCCCGGTGCATAGACGTGTTCGATGTACATGATCGAGTCGTTGCGGCGAATGGCCAAATTGATGGTTTGGCCGGTACGCTCAAACAACAGCTGCATGACTCCGATGGCTTTTTCTCGAATTTCAAGTCGGTCCCGAACAAGGCTTCCGTATTCAAGGAAGGTCAAACCCAAACGCCAACGACCGTTTGACATGCGATCCACAAGACCGTCCTGTGCAAGATTCCACAGAAGACGATGAACGGTCGACATGTGAATTTCCGTGGTTTCGGAAATCTCGTGCAGACTAACCGGGACGGGGCTGTCCGCAAGCGCGCGCAGAATGCGGCGGCTGCGATCCAAGACTTGTACCTGTTTGACTTTTTCCTTACCGGTGTTTTGCAGAAACTCGGTACTTTCTGATTTAGCAGGCATAGTCATTAATCCTTCTTGGTTTCTGGGGTCGAATCCGCAATGGCCTGTGCGACAATTTCGGCAATGTCACGTACGGGTTTGGGAGTTTCGTCGCGTCCGCAGGTCTGAGCCTGCGCACTGGTCAGCATCGTAAGACAGTGAGGACAGGAAACGGCAATTTCATCCGAACCGGTGCCATTGAGCTGTTCGAGACGGATGATGTTGATGCGCGAGGGTTTGTCCATAAAGATCTGAGCACCGCCGGCTCCGCAGCACACAGCATTGCAGCCGCGCTTTTCAGGCTCTTTCAGATGAACGCCGATCTTTTCAAAAATCGTGCGAGGATCGCGTCCAATTCCGTTGTGACGGGCAAGATAGCAGGCGTCATGGAAGGTGATGCTGCCCTTTGAGGCAAGTTTGGGTGAAATGCGCCCCTGTTCAAGCAGCTCCGTAATGAATTGGACATGACTGATGACGTCGAATTTGCCCCCTTCGAATTGCGGATACTCGTTTTTGAGCGTGTTGAAGCAATGCGGGCAGGCAGCCACGATACGTTTGAAGTTGTATCGAGACAGTGATTCGATATTTTCTGTCGCAGCAGTTTGAAAGAGGTATTCCTCACCGGCACGGCGAGCGAATTCTCCATGGCAGCGCTCTTCGCTCATCACTGCAAATTTCACGTTGGCCGCACGGAAGATTTCGATCATGGCACGAGCGATTTTTTGTGCACGACGATCATAACTGGCAGAACAGCCGACCCAATAGAGTACGTCGTACTCAACTCCGGGTTTGGCAATTTCCACCTCAAGACCTTTGGCCCAGTTCAAGCGGCTTCCGGGATCCATGCCCCAAGGATTGCCGACACTGGAAGTGTTTTCCAATGCTTGAGCAAGGCCTTCGGGGAAGTCGCCTTGCTCCAAAGCCAAATGGCGTCGCATTTGAACAATGATGTCAGGAGTCGGAATCTGTGCCGGACATACTTTGGTGCAGGCGCCGCATGTGGTGCAGCTCCAGAGCGCTTCTTTACTGATGATGCCTCCGACGAGCGGCTTGTCGGCATCGACGCCGTTCATGCGGGCTTTGAGAGAAAGAATGACCGATTTGGGATCCAGGGGTGCACCGGAAGCAACGGCCGGACACACGGAAGTGCATCGTCCGCATTCCGTACAGCCATCAAAGCGGATGCGCTCAATGCGACTGAATTGATCAAATTCAGAAATGCCGAAGTGTTCTTGTTCTTCAATGTTTTCAATTTTGGAAAGGGCACCGCGTGGCTCCGCTTTCTTGTGGTAGATAGATGTCGGCGTTTTGAAGAGGTGTGCGTAATACGTAAGCGGAATGGATGCCACAAATCCGAGGGCAGACAAACCGTGAATCACCCAAGTAAACGTGTGGTAGATCTTGAGCGTGGAAGGATCGATGCCATCAAACAGTGATGCGATAGCATTGCCGACAAAGCTGACGTTAGCCCACTCAGGACGCTGCACGGCCAGTCTTAAGGCTTCAAGTACAAAACCCGTAATGATGATAAAGGCCAGGCTTCCCAAAACAATTGCAAAACGGGGACTGGCTTCAACCTTGGAATCGCGCGAAATGAAGCGGCGCCAGAAACTAAAGGCCAAAGCGCCAAGTGCGATCAGACCGGCAAGATCCAAGACGAATTTGTAGACAAGGTAGACATTTCCGGTAAGGATGCGTTTGCCGAAAACCAGCCAAGCAATGTCCCAGTCAATGGTAGCAATGGCTGTTCCGAGAAACAGGAAGATGAATCCCCAGAACAAAAGAAAGTGATTCTTGCCGCTGGCAGTGTCGCGAATGCGTTTTTGCCAGAAAATTTCGGCAAGCGTTCTGAGGAGTCTTTTCTGAGCATCAACAACCGGTTCTGCAGGTGTATTGCCGCGGCGCAGTTTGATGGCGCGGATAATGCCGGCAATGCATAGTGCTACGGCAGCAATGCCGATGACATAAACGCCGATTTCTGCCCAGAGGGGAACATTCCAAAAGGCTGGACGGATCGGAATGAGGTCTTGCATGACTTGTAAATCTTTCCGTAAGGAGGGAGGGATTTTTAAGCGAATTGTCACCTGCAAATTGCATCATGCGAAATTGGCAAGTAACAAGATCGAAACGATAGCGCAAAAAAATAACGCTGTCCTTGGGATAAAACTGAAAGAAAGATGGGCTTTGAACAACTGTTTGATTTGGATTAAAAGGTAAAAGTGATCTTGATTGTATTTCACGAGGTGAAATAAAAAGAAAAGGTCGTCTCCAATAAGAGACGACCTTGAGAATTTACTGCTCCAAGTCAGAATTAGGCTTGCTGCTTGCGCCAACGAGCGATGGCTTCAACGCATTCGGTCACGAGCGCGGGGCCTTTGTAAATGAAGCCCGAATACAGCTGAACGAGGCTGGCGCCGGCCTGCATTTTGACGACAGCATCGTCGCCGGACATCACGCCGCCGGAGGCGATCACGGGCAAACGGCCTTTGAGGTGATCGGTGATCATTGCAAGACACTCGGTGGAACGAGCCATAAGGGGACGACCAGACAAACCGCCTGTTTCATTCCAGTTAGGCAGTCCCTGAACAGAAGAGTGATCAATCGTCGTATTGGTGGCGATTACGGCGTCCATATCGTGCTCAACAATGATGTCAACAGCACGAAGAATGGCATCGTTTTCAAGGTCGGGAGCTAACTTGACAGCGATGGGCTTGTAGGGAGCTCCTTCTGTTTCAATGATGCGGTTGCGTTCATCACGAAGAGCTCCGAGCAGTTCACGCAACGGAGCTTCGGCTTGAAGCGAACGCAGGTTCTTTGTGTTGGGGCTCGAGATGTTGACAGCAATATAGTCGGCACGGTCATAAGACTTGGCCAGGCTGATACGGAAATCGCTGACTGCATTTTCAATGGGAGTCACGGCATTCTTGCCGATATTGATGCCCAGTACTCCTCCGCGCAGATGGAAGGCATCAGCACTTTTGAGGTTGCGCATGACTTGCTCGCAGCCGACATTGTTAAAGCCCATGCGATTAACAATGCCTTCGGCCGGAATTACGCGGAAGCAACGGGGCTTAGGGTTGCCAGGTTGAGCGACCGGGGTAATTGTTCCGATTTCAACGTGACCGAAGCCGAGTGCTCCGAAAGCACTTACGCGTTCGCCGTCCTTGTCCATACCGGCAGCAAGACCGATGGTGTTGGGAAAACGAATTCCCATGACTTCAACAGGATCTTCGGGAGGCGTGTGAGTCAGAAGTTTGTGCAGACCAAGGGTTGTGATCCAATCGAGATTGGCCATGATGACGTGGTGAGCCGTCTCGGGCTGCATCTGGAAAAGGATGCTTTTGGCGAGTTTGTAGAGCATGATTGCCTGTCAGAAGATTTGCCGTTGATATATGTATATAAGGAATGTACGGAAATGATTGCCTTAGGGCTGGCATTTCGTACGTAAGATGAGTGCGGTCACGCAAAGTAGTAGGTACAAAACCGCATACGTCCTGCGTAAGTTTACAGTGATGCCGCACAGGGGGCAAAAAAGAGCTTGAAAGGCGTGTGAAAATAGTATTCGGGATACAAGTGACTGCTGAGAAAACAAAAAGCGTGGGTTATATCAGTTGAAGAAAGCTTGGCAATCTGTTGAAAATAAAAGAAAATGTGACTTTTGAGGGGATGTCCAAAGAAAAATAATGCGAAAAAGACTTGACAGAGAGAAGAAACTACTTTAGTATCCACAGTCTCGCAAGAACAAAGCGAGATGAATACGGATCGCGGGGTGGAGCAGTCTGGTAGCTCGTCGGGCTCATAACCCGAAGGTCGGAGGTTCAAATCCTCCCTCCGCAACCAAGAATTCGAATGGCTTCCGAAAGGAAGCTTTTTTATTGAGAGGGTTAGTTCTCTCGATTCCCGAAAAAAAAGGGAGAGCAAAATCGAAAAAAAAATCTTTCGACAAGCTCTTGACAAGACGAAACGAATTGATATAGAATTTCGATCTTGTC
>DXSO01000032.1:12942-15173 GCA_019410445.1 Sutterella sp. | reverse complement strand
GGGCAATCGAGCGTCTGGTTGCCGGAAATTTGACGGCAGCTTCTTCTGTTGTGGTGGCAGGTGACGTTTTGGGCATGCGCGGCACTGAACTCTGCGGCAGGGATTCAACGAGTGATGATCCGGACTCATTTGGTTTTCTGCTTTCACTGGCTCAGGCTTTTGAAGATGTCGGAGAGCTGCCCCAGTCGCAGTCAATGGATCAGTGGCTTGAAACAACTCGGCGCTTTGCCGATACGGTCTTTTCAGGGTATTCAAAATCCTCCGACATGATCGCTTTCATGATGCGGGCATCTTCTCTGGCGGCCAGTGCCGCCGATGTTCTGCAGCAACAGCCGGTATCGTTTGAAACGTGGTGTTCCGCTCTTGAAAAAACACTGCGTAATGCGAAAACGGCGGTTCGGGCAAGCGGTCGCATTACGTTTGCGAAAACGGGCGATTTTGCGGCAATGCCATTTAAATGCGTTGCGGTGATCGGGCTCAACGACGGCGAATCGTTTCCGGGCAGTTCCCGGCGCGAAGAGTTCGATCTGACGGCGGCTCGGGTGGTGATTGACGGTGAGGAACGCAGTGTCAGTCGACGTGGCGATCGAGACTCTCGAGAAAGCAACCGCGGTGTCTTTTTGGATCTGCTGCTTGCGGCAAGACAGCATTTTTACGTGTCGTACAGCATCGGTTCGGGAGCCGTGCCCGCCAATCCATCGGTTGTTCTGCAGGATTTGAAGCAGGCACTTGTCGAGGCTTTGGATGAGCCGCAAGATATTGACGCAAAACTGACAAAAACAGTCGGTGCGCTTGCTGCAAGTGCCGAGAATTTTGCGGTGCAGATGGGATTGGTGCGAGCGCGCAGTCCCGAATTGGCAAACGCCGTCAACAAAGCGCTTGAAGCAGGATACATTGCTCAAGAGGAGCCTTTTGCAGACGCAGCGCTGGCAAGGCAGACGGATGCAAGTTTGTCAGTGGATGATCTGGCAAAGTTTTTTACCTATGCGGAAAGCAAATCGCTTCGGATTCTCGGGTTGGCCGATGACGACAATGAGGAGGCGCAGACAGCACCGGTGGTGCGGTACGGAAATGATGATTATCTGTATCGAAGCCGAGTTCAGCGTCGGATTTATCAGGCGCTTGAACTCGGCAGATCAGTCGAGCAGATCGAAGCGTTTGCCGCATGTGATCCGACATTGGGCGAACAAAGCGTACGGGCGCTTCTGGTGGCCGAGCCTGCAAAGAGTTTGAATGATCTGCACAACACGATTGTTCAAAAGATCGAAACAATGCAAGAGACAAGCAGGGAACGGTTTGAGGGAGGGCGCCTCGTTTTTGAGTGTGCCCGGCAAAAACCTTTCAGCTCGATTGCCGTTGCGCCTGTTGATTTGTATGTGGATGCTCACGGTTGCCGGGTGGCGGTTGCTGCAGGCGTTAGCTCTTCGGATCTGCTTAAAACTTTTCTGCAGTTTGCAGCGGTCAATCTGCTGGCGGCAGAACGCGAACAGGAGGCTGTGGACTTTTTGTATGTCAGTCAGCAGAAGGGGAAACCGGTTGAAAGTCACTGGCGTGTCTGTCTTCAGGGCGATCAACAGCAAGAGGCGCGAAACACAACGGTGATGCTGAGGCACATTCTTAAAAATTTGCTTGAACTTGTGAATGTGCACGTCGGTGAGTGTCCGATTCTGGCCGGAGCATACGTTGAGCAACAGGCATCCCTTGTGTGGCGCGGTCTCAACGGCTACTCCGATGCTCAAAAAGGCTGCGCCGAACTGATCAAATCCGTTGAGAAGCTCATAGCGTTGTTTGACGTTGCGGCAAGCGGAAAGTCGAGAAAGAGCAAGAAGGATCCGCTTGAGATTTTTGATCTTGCCATTGAACAGTTGGCAGGCCTCAATACCGGGAGATTGGCATGAGCGGTAAGCAGCATCAAAAAACTGTGCGTGGTTTTGATGTGCAACGCGCAGATCTGAAAGGACGCTGGCTGATTGAGGCCAGTGCCGGAACCGGTAAGACGTATGCGCTCGAGCGCATCGTGCTGCGACTGGTGATTGAAGAGGGGATGTCAATCGAGCGTATTTTGGTCGTGACCTTTACCAATGCGGCTACCGCTGAACTCAGAGAGCGTGTGCGTTCGCTTTTTCACAAAGCCGCTGAAGCGCTTCGACTCGGAGACGAGACAAGTGAATTTGTCTCCTTTTTCGAAAAGAGCCGCAGATGTGGATTCGATCCGCAGGAACGCATTGAGC
>DXSO01000032.1:0-12932 GCA_019410445.1 Sutterella sp. | reverse complement strand
GCTTTGGAGCATTTTGATGAGGCCAGCATTCTGACGATTCACGGCTTTTGCCAGAAAATGCTCAGCGAATTTATTTTTACGCGAGGCGGTGCTTTCGATGTGGAGTTTTCCGGCAATACCGGTTTTGAAAGTCGAGTCACGGAAGAGTTCCTGCGCAATGAATTGCCGAAACTGACAGCGGAACAAAGACTCAGGGTGCTTGCCTGGAAGTCTCTGCCGAGGCTGCTCGGTAAGCTTTGCGAATACGGCGGCAGTGTCGAGCCCGAGGTTTGGGTTGATGATGAATCGCTCGGCGATCCGGTGCTGCTTGAGCTTTTCCATCGGTTTCTTGTTGAAGGTCCCGCGCGCGTGCGTGAGCTCGAGCGGTTGTACGGATTGAAGAGTTTTTCGGCGCTGTTGACGGATATGTATGCACTCGTCGACAACGATGAATCGGCTGCCGAGCGCATCCGCACTCGTTACGATGCGGTGCTCGTTGATGAGTTTCAGGACACCGATCGCGTTCAGTACCAGATTTTCAGCCGTCTGTTTTTGACTGACGCGCCTTCGGCACCAAAGAGCGTCTTTTTCGTCGGTGATCCTAAGCAGGCCATATATGCTTTTCGAGGGGCCGAACTGGAGGTATACCTGCGTGCGCGGCAAGACATCGAAGCCATGCAGTTGAATCCGTCTTCAGGAGGCCTTCGAACGTTGGAGACGAACTATCGTTCAACTCCGGCACTTGTCGGAGCTGTCAATGCCTTTTTTTCGGCACAAGCTCCCGGCGGCAGTTTTCTTACCACGGAGATTCAATATGCCGCACTTGAGGCGGGTGCCAGCGCCAAGCCATTGATTCGCGTGCGAGAAGGTGTGCCGCAAATCGTGCCGGTCATGAGTTTGTGGCTTGATGACGGTGCATTGGCCGGATATACGATGGAAGCAGTCAAGCAGGCAGAAGCACGCTATATGGCCGATGATATTGCTTCGCTTTTGGACGGTACGGTGTATTTGTACAGAGCCGGCCGTTGGCGTTTGCTGCAGCCGGGTGATATTGCGATTCTGGTTCGTACGCGTGCTGCTGCCGAAGACGTTTGTCAGGAACTTTTGGCTCGCGGTGTTCGTACTCTGCTTGACGACAGGACAAGTGTTTTTGCCACAGCTCAGGCTCAAGACATAATTGCCGTGTTTGAGGCGATGCAGTCTCCGAGGGATACGAAGAAATTCGCAGCAGCTCGAGCCACGCGTTTGATCGGCCGAACGATCAGAGAGCTGCGCGAGGATTTGGCATCGGCAGGGGCAGATCGGCAGTTGCTGCAGACGGCTGCCGAACGATTCCAGTCCTATGGACCGGCGGCGGCTCTGTCTTACATCGGCAAAGAACGAAAGCTCGAGCAACGCCTTCTGCCTGTTAAAGGCGGGGCGGGGATGCTGATGAATTACGAGCACCTCTCGGAGCTTTTGCAGGAGCAGTATCAGCAGCTCGGTACTTTGGCGGCTGTTTTACGCGTCATGGTTCGTCTGAGAAATGCCGCTGAAGTCGAGGATAAACACGTTGTTCGCAAGCCGAATGACCAAAATGTCGTCCGAGTTGTGACGGTGCATGCAAGCAAAGGACTCGAATATCCGGTGGTGTATCTGGCCCAGGCCGAGGCGATGAAGGCAAAATCAGGCGATAACGATACATTTTGGAAAATCGGCGGAGTCGAAAGCCGTAAGGTCTCAGTGGCTCCCGACAGCAGAACGGATGATTCCGAAGAGCAGGGACGACTCAATAAACTTGAGCGCCTGCGTCAGGCTTATGTGGCGATGACCAGAGCATCTTCTCGATTGGTCATTCCGATATTTATTTCAGCTTCCGGCAGAAATTGGTCCTGGTCGAGTGCATGCAATGCGTATGCACAGGCCATGAGTGGCTTGAGTGAGCCCGCAGGCCAATCCAACGACTATCTTGAAGTGTTGGAACGCCTGCATGGGGCTGCGGAACAAATGCGGGAACGCTTTTTAAAGATGGCGTCTCAACGGCCCGAGATGATGCAGCTAACCGATCTCAACGAGACGCTTTCAAGGGATTTGTCCGGAGTGATCGTTCGAGGGCTTGAAGCTTGTTCGGCCGATGCGTTTGTTGAAATCAAAGCTCGAACAGAACGTGCGCGATCCGTATTCCGGAGACAGACCGAGATGGTGCAAGCTCTTGATCCGGTCGGAGTGTCTGCGGCTTGGCATCGCTCGAGTTTTACGGCAATTGCTTCAAGTCTCGGAGCGTCCGTCGGAGAGGAATTCGAAGCGGAAGAATTTGAAGGAGAAAATGCGCTCGTTGAAGTCGATGAAGAGGCATCAGGGCAATTGACAGAGTCGGGGGAAGATGCGGATTTTCCGGAAAACAATGCGTTAGATGCGGAGTCAGTCGATTTTCCCGAAGTGGCACGCAGCCTTTTGCGAGGCGCGGCAGCCGGTGATTGGATGCACAAACTGTTTGAGCGCGTGATGAATGCCGACGACAGTCACCGAGAAGACGTTTTGGGGCAGATACGGCAGTCTCTGGCCGCTTCACCACTGCTCGGGCGAGCCGATCCGTCGCAGCGCGGCTTGGTTCTTGAGACGGCTGCGGATTTGGTCGAGGGATATGTGCGCAACACGATCGACTGCGACTTGTTTAATGCCGTCACGATCGGATCCAATGAGGGAGCATTCAACGCCAAGCCATTCAAGCTTAGTCGTTTGGGATACGGTCAAAAACTGTGTGAAATGCCGTTCGTACTTTCCGTAGCCAATAAGACGCTGCGAGCCAGTGCAGTGGCTCAGTGCATGACTGAGCACGGATTTGCGATGGAAAGTCTCCGGGATAATGCTCTGGACGGCTATCTCACCGGAGCCATTGATATGGTGTTTTGTGCCGACGGAAAATTTTTCATTCTTGACTGGAAGAGCAATTGGCTCGGGGCTGAGTCAAAGGACTACTCTCAGGAGGCAATGTCGGCAGAGATTGAGCGCAAGCACTATTGTCTGCAGTACGTTATTTATTTAGTGGCGCTCAAGCGGCATTTGATGGCAACGATGGGGTTGACTGAAGAAAACGTCTGGGATGTGATCGGCGGAGCGTTCTACATTTTTATCCGTGGCACCAAAGCTCAGGACGAACTTGATGAAAAAGGGCGTCGAACGGGTGTTTTTTTTGATTGTCCGCGTCAAGCCGTGGATGCGATGGACGCGCTTTTGAAAGGAAACGATGGCGATGGCTAGAGGGCGTTGCGCGCAAAGCGATGCCAGACAGCAGTGTCTGGATTTTGGTGCTCACACGGAAAGTGCGGAACAGTCGCAGCCTTCTCTTCGTGCGCTTTCGATCGAGACGCAGCAACGTCTGAATCGGACGCTTAGGCTGTTGGGATCCAATGCAACAGCGGCGGACGCCGACGTGGATGCTGCACGCATGCAAGCGCATGTGAGCTGCACGATGGCCCGGAGGCGTACGGCAGTCAATGTGGATCGAGATTTGGAGTACGGACTGGCTGTTTTGATGCTTTGTCTGAATCAGGCGCTCAAAGAGGGAAGTCTGTGCGTGGGAGCCGAGCAATTCAGACATCAAAACGAAGTGTTCGACGAAGTGATGGCGCGCAGGGCGTTTTACGAAGACGATTCGTCGCGATATGAAACTTCTCAGTGGGATTTTGAACGACTCGTCAAGCGGCTTCTTGCCGAGGGGTTTGTCTGCAGGACAGATCAAACGCTTGCGCAGGGTGCCTTTGCTGACGGCCCGTCCTTGTTGGTGGCCGAAACCGCGCAGGGGGAAACCTTCGTCTACACGCACAAGTCATACGAGCAGGAAGAGACTTTGGGCGTGCATCTGGCGCAGTTGGCAAGAAATACGGTTGCCCAAAGTCCTGTAGCTCCGGAAGCGGAAGCAAGCCGAGCTGGAAAACTTGCGCTTGAAAATCAATTCACCGTGATTAGCGGCGGTCCGGGAACGGGCAAGACCACGGCGGTTGTGAGCATTCTTCAAGGGCTGATCGAACGAAATGCGGATGCCCGCATTCTTTTGGCTGCTCCCACAGGCAAAGCCGCTTCGCGTATGAAGGAGGCCATTGCCGACGGTGTACGAAAAATTGCCGATCCGCTTGTGCGTGATCGTCTCTTGGGTATTGAAGCAAAAACGCTGCATAGGACGCTGTATACACCGGGAGCAGACGGTCGGGCAGCTTCTAAATACAACCCGCTTGATGCCGATATTGTGGTGGTTGATGAATCTTCCATGATCGATATAGGGTTGGCGGGAGACTTTTTTGAACGGATTGATTCCTCACGCACCAAAGTGATTTTGCTCGGGGATCGTCATCAGTTGGCCGCTGTTGGTCCCGGTTCTTTTTTTGCCGACGTCAGTCAGCAGGACGGACCGTTGAAGGACAACATCAGCCATCTGACAAAAAGCTGGCGTTTTGACGGAACCAAAGCACTCGGCGCATTGGCACAAGCTGCAAGACAAGGTGATGCCAAAACAGTGCTCAGTGTTTTAAAACGCAGCCGCAATAATGATTGTGCTTTCGACAATCCGCTGCGATTGCACGAAGAATTGCCTGAAGGAGAACTTACGAAGACATTCAAGGCTTGGTTGCGCCAAGAACTTGACAAACCGCTTCGGGAGGTAAGCGAGCTGATGCGCAGCGACGGTCTGCGACGTCAAACAGACGCAAGAAAGCTCTCTGAGCGGTTGGCGAAACTGTATTTTTCCATCGGCGTGCTTGCCGCCAACCGTCAGGGGCCTATGAGTGCTCAAGCGGTCAACGACTATGCCGAAGAACTTTTTCTTGAACGACGAATTCCTTTTCCGGCTTTTCGTCCCATGATTGTGCGACGCAATGATCCCATGCTTGAGGTCTACAACGGAGATACGGGGGTGGTGATTCCCGGACAAGACTGGTTTGAGGGACAGGTGTTTGACGCTACCCGGGCTGACGTTTATTTTCCGGACACTCAGCGATGCGTGCGTTTTGGGCTGATAGGACACATTGATCCGGCTTTTGCAATTACGATTCATCAATCTCAGGGATCGGAATATCATCATGTCGCAGTGCTCATGCCGACAAACAGTGCGTCGGGACTGAATAGTCGAGAACTGTTTTATACGGCAGTCACCCGCGTGCGTGATCAGCGCAGCGAACAAGGAGTTGACTACGGCTCTTTGGATGTATTCGGTTCGGAAGAGATTGTGAAAAAAGCCGTTGCGACGGCAATGCGGCGTCAGGGAGGACTGACGCGGCGTATTCGAGAGGCGCAAAAAGCTCTCGAGAGCGAAAAGACCAACCAGGCAAGGGGAATATAAAAGATGTCCAGACAACGTGCGTTGGAGCAGCTTCAGAGCGAAGGGTGGGCGGATCGTGTTCGGTTTTTTGAGGCCAATACCGCAACGGTTGCCTTGGCTGCTCAGGCTTTGGGTTGTGAGCCGGCTCGTATTGCCAAAACGCTTGCACTGCATTGTCCTGATGGAGCGGTTTTGGTGTTGGCCGCCGGGGACGTCAAACTGTCAAATTCCAAATTCCGGGCGCGTTTCGGATTTAAGGCACAGATGATACGCGGTGAAGAAGTTGAGGCGCTTGTGGGACATGCGCCCGGAGGTGTTTGTCCTTTTGGGGTAAATGAAGGCGTGAGGATTTATTGCGACGAAAGTCTCAAACGGTTCGAGACGATCTATCCGGCATGCGGAGATGACCGCAGTGCGGTGAGATTTTCGCCGCAGGAACTGTTTGTAGCGGCTCACGCCATTGACTGGGTTGATGTAACGGTTCCGCGAGCCTGAATCGATCAAAGCGGCTTTCGCCAACCGTATCGAGCATCTCTTCGAAGAACGAAGCTTTCGGCGGCTTCTTGTACGGCGGCTTCAAAATCAGATACCTGCTTGGATCTGAAAATTTTTGAAGCGGCTTTTTTGAGCGCATTTTCTTCGTTGTCTTCTCCGAACAAACACAATTGGAAGAACCAGTACTCCTTCATGCGCATCATGGCGTTTTTCTGACTGGCAAACAAAGTTGTGTATGCCTCAAACAGTGCGTCATGGAAATTGAGGATTTCCTTTAAGTCTGCCGCAGCTCCGCCCTTGGATTTTCTAAATAGAGCAGGGTCTGCCATCAGGGCTCGTCCGACCATAACTTCGATCAATCCTCCAGGAGCCTTTGCATAGCGCTGAACGGCCGACTCAATGTCCGACGGAGTGATCAAATCGCCGTTGTATCCCAAAGGCATGGGAAGATGTCCGAGCGTTTTGTCGAGTGCCTCAAGACGGACATCGCCTCTGTATAGATCGGTTTTCAGCCGTGGGTGCACAATCAATCGACTCATGGGAAAACGGGCATAAATGTCGGCAAGATTTTCGAACTCCTCGGCAGAGCGATAGCCGATGCGTGTTTTCAGGGAAACGGCAATCGGCAGGTCCGCATCGAAAATGCGGCTCAAAAATTCATAAAGCTCCACCGGGTACTGCAGAAACCCCGAGCCTTTGCCTTTTGCGGTAACGGTCCCGGCCGGACAGCCGAGATTGAGGTTGACTTCTTCGTAACCGAGATCTGCCAACGCCTTGGCCGCCCAAATGAAGTCTTCCACATTGCGCGTGAGAAGCTGAGGGATGGCTCGTATGCCGCTGTTGGCCTCGGGAGCAAGTTCGCGAAGCTGTCGATCGGTAAAACGCGGTTCGCGAGTCGGTGTGACGAACGGAATGTAGTAACGATCTGCCGCACCGAACATCTGGGCGTGAATACGTCGAAAGACAACGGTTGTGAGTCCCTCCATTGGAGCGACGGTTAATTGAGGACTGGCGGACGAAAAAGTCATTTGCAAACAAAAGAGAATTGGTTGAGGGCGGCATTTTATCTGTCTTGCTCAAACGCAACCAAATACAATGGAGCGAGGATGTGAGGGGCAAGGATGCAACCTCCTGTAGAATCCGTGTTTTGTTCAACCTCCAAACAAAGAAGGGAGCCTCACATTGACTGGCGGATTGGAGCAGTTTGCTCACATGCTCAGTGAAATTGTTGGAACAATCAACAATTTTCTGTGGACTTATATCCTCATTGCAGCTTTGATTTTGCTCGGGCTGTGGTTTACGTACAAAACGCGATTCGTTCAGATTCGCTGTATTCCTGAAATGTTCCGTCTGATCGGAGAAGGTGTCGGCAGCCTTCCTCGAGAAGGGCATATTTCTACCTTCCAAGCTTTCTGTGTTTCCACTGCTTCGAGAGTGGGCGTGGGCAATATTGCCGGCATTGCAATTGCAGTGGTGCTCGGCGGTCCCGGTGCTGTTTTCTGGATGTGGGTGATTGCGACCATTGGCGCGGCTTCAGGGTTTGTGGAATCAACCTTGGCGCAGATCTTCAAGGTTAAGCGTCCTGGAGGCGGCTTTGCCGGAGGACCGGCTTATTACATTCGCAATGTGATCGGATCGCCTTTTTTTGCGGGACTTTTTGCCGTTTTGATTTCGGTAACTTACGGTCTGATCTTCAACTCCGTTCAGGCAAACACAATGGCCTTGTCGGTTCAGACCAGTTGGGGCGTTTCCACGTTTGCCACAGGCCTGATGATTGCAGCTCTGACTGCGGTCATCATTTTCGGAGGGCTTACTCGCATTGCTCGAGTTGTCGGAGTGATGGTTCCCTTCATGGCGGGCGCTTATCTCATGGTGGCCATTTTCTTTACGTTCATGAACATCGATCAGTTCCCGCGAGTGATTTATGAGATCGTAACGAACGCTTTTGATTTTGACGCAGCCTATGGTGCAACGTTCGGCATGATCGTAATGACGGGTATCAAAAGAGGCTTGTTTTCCAACGAAGCCGGCATGGGCGCGGTGCCCAATGCTGCGGCTGCGGCCGATGCCACGCATCCGGTTAAGCAGGGCTTGGTTCAGGCTTTGGGCGTTTACTTCGATACGATGGTTGTCTGTACGGCCTCGGCCATGATCGTTTTGCTTGTGCCGGGCTGGAAGGAAAGCGGTCTGACGGGAATTGAACTTGTGCAGCATACGCTTTCCATGGAAATTGGTTCCTGGATGAACCATTTCATCACGATCGTGGTTTTGTTCTTTGCCTTCAGTTCGATCATCGGAAACTATTTCTACGGCGAAATGAATATGGGCTTTATCAGCAAGAGCCCTGCGGCGCTGTGGATTTTCCGTGCATTGGTTGTTGTGATGGCATTCGTTGGCAGCGTCACCGAACTGGGACTTGTCTGGAATATGGCCGATCTTTTCATGGCTTTGATGGCGTTGGTCAATCTGGCGGCTGTGGCCTTGATCGGGCGTTATGCTTATCGGGCGCTTCAGGACTATCTGCAGCAGAAAAAGGATGGCATTGCAGATCCTGAGTTTGATCCGAAATGTTTGGGGCCGGTGCGCGGTGTCTCATGCTGGCCTCGCGACAAGGATGAGGAAATCATTCAGTAAGTCGGACGCAGCTTAAAGGAAATCGGCAATCGAGAGGGTATCTTGATTGCCGGTTTTTTATGTGAACTTCTGTGGCAGATGCGTTTCCGCAATGTCATAGAAGAAGTCTATTGAGTGTTGTCTCAAATAGTATTGGACGCAATAGGCAAGACTCTTCATAATGCAATCACCAAGGCAGACAACTTGCCTTAAGGATTTGAATAGGAGAAAGAAAAATGACTTGCCCGCACGCAAACAATCAGGCCTGTGAAACGACTTCCGGTGTTTGCCCCGTGAAGGTGTACATCGCCAACCTCGCTGTTTTGAACGCCAAGCTGCACAACCTGCATTGGAATGTTGTCGGCCGCGCTTTCATCCAGGTGCATGAATACACCGAAGGTCTCTATGACGAATTCTTCGAACAGTTCGATGCAGTGGCCGAAGCCATGAAGATGCGCGGTGGTTTCCCGCCGGTTCGTCTGAGTGAGTACCTGAAGCTTGCCACGATTGAAGAACTTGACGCTCGTGAATTTTCGATCAGCGAAGTGCTGCAGATCGTCACCGAAGATGTTCTGAAGATGCAGGCTCTTGCCAAGGAAATTCGCGAAGGCGCCGACAAGATGGGCGACTATCTTTTGGCTGCTCAGTTCGACGGCTACCTTGAAAGCTATGCCAAGCGCATTTGGTTCCTCAAGGCCATGCAGAAGGATTGCTGCTGCGGCGGCGAAGCTGAATCCTGCGGCTGCCACAAATAAGGACTGCGCCGATACGATCGGTCAATGAAGTAAGAAAGCACCGGTGGAGAACACTCTGCCGGTGCTTTTTTTGCGTAAAAATTGTGTTTTTAGACGGGCTCGCTTCGGAGAAGCCTGAGAGCAAAAGAATCAGCAACCCAATGAACAGGTCTGGGCACGCTCGATCGCGCCGCAGATCAGAGCAGATAGTCGTCGTAGTCAAAACGAGAAGTGGCTGCTTGATCTGCGAAGCTTCTGATTTATGGGCAGCGCGAATTGGTGATAGAGAAAGTATATGTGCCGAAGTTCGGATTGCCGATAGTCAGCCGAATCGCCATTTCGAGGAATTCGGCAAAAAATTGGTCAGGTTGTCTTCAATGTGTTTGGCCGGGGACTCTTATCCCAGCGTGGTGTCCAGAAGCATCATCACGACAAAACCGGCCATGACCGAGAGAGTACCGAGATCCGAATGCTCATGCAGATGTGCTGCGGGAATTAATTCTTCTACGACGACATACATCATGGCGCCTGCGGCAAAGGCAAGAAGCCAAGGCAGATAAGGCACGATTATTCCCAGTGCGGCAACCGTCAGTACGCCGAAGATCGGTTCCATGGCTCCGCTGAAAGCGCCGATGGCAAAAGCCTTGAAGCGGCTCATGTTGCCGCATGCCAGAGGCATGGACACGGCAGCTCCTTCTGGGATGTTTTGAATACTCATGCCCACGGCCAGGGCAAAGGCACTGGATAGGGCGGCAGGCTCCTGCGAGAGGGCGGCGATGGAAAACGCCAGCCCCAGACTCATGCCTTCAGGAATATTGTGAAGCGTCACGGCACTCACCAAGAGAGTCGTGCGATCCAGTTTGCTTGCCGGACCTTCGGGAGTATCGGAGTCCGGATGTATGTGCGGCGTTAATTTGTCGAGCAAAGCCACAAAGGCAACGCCGAGAATAAAGCCGCCTGTTGTAGGCAGCCAGCCGCTTGTGCCGTTTTCCAACGCCTGTTCCATTGCCGGAATCAAAAGAGACCAGACGCTGGCGGCAATCATGATGCCGGCGGCAAATCCCATGGCCAGAGGCTGAACTTTGCGTGCCCGGTGCTGGGACATCGGAAGAAAAACAACCGCTGCTCCCAAAGCCGTTGCAGTAAAGGACAGCCCCGTGGCAAACAGTACGGCAGCAAGCGGACCGTAGTTAAAGAGTTCGGTGGCAAAGGTAAAGTCGGGCATGGGTAAGCCGAGGGTACGGAAAGTCAGAAGGATAGAGCTCAATCATAACGAGTGTCCGAGGCAGGTCGAAGCCGGATTTGAAGAAAAAGCAATCTCTAAGGATGAGGCGGAAGGCAAAAGCGGTGCCTTATAATCCTTTGAACTCAGAGGTGGAGCAGGATTGATCCTGCGCCGCAGTTTTCTTGCGCTTGTCTTTTGGGTGTCCAAATGCCGAAAAGTCGGGTGCATGTGCCCCATAAAGATTTCAAAAACAATGAGCTGGCTCACACGCATTCTTCCCAAAATTGCTTCCAAACCTGCTGATGCAGAAAACAAGAAGAGCCCTATTCCCGCGGGACTCTGGACGAAGTGCCCCAAATGCGATCAAGTGCTCTACAAAGAAGAGCTTGATGATTCGCTTCAGGTTTGTCCCAAATGCGGACACCATATGCGCCTGAGCGGGCGCAAGCGCCTGGACGCTTTCTTGGACTGGAAGGGAGTGCACGAGGAAATCGGTGCGGATGTTCGTCCGGTGGATTCTCTGCAGTTCGTTGACTCCAAGAGTTATCCGACTCGCTTGGAAGCTTCGCAGGCAAATACCCACGAAACGGATGCTTTGGTGGTTATGCGCGGTGAATTGCGTCGCCGTCCCGTCGTGGCGGCGGCTTTTGACTTCGCCTTCATGGGCGGATCCATGGGAAGCGTTGTCGGCGAGCGTTTTGCACTCGGCGTTGAGCGCGCACTTCGTGAAAAGATCCCGTTTGTAACGTTCACAAGCACGGGTGGGGCCCGTATGCAAGAGGGACTGCTTTCGCTTATGCAGATGGCAAAGACCAACGCGGCAGTGACTCTTCTGGAGAAGGCTCGCATTCCGTATGTTTCCGTCCTGACGGATCCGACGATGGGCGGCGTGTCGGCGTCGTTTGCCTTCATGGGCGACGTTGTGATCGCCGAACCTCAGGCTTTGATCGGCTTTGCCGGTCCGCGTGTCATTGAGCAGACTGTTCGTGAGAAGCTGCCTGCCGGATTCCAGCGATCGCAGATGCTTCTCGAGAAGGGAGCCATTGATATGATTGTTGACCGCAGAGACATGCGTCAGGTTGTTTCCGAATTGATTGCACTGCTTTCCAATAAACCGACGCCTTCGGTTTGATTTCGGATTGCATCAGGTATTTTTTACGACAGGGAGTTTGACAATGATTCAAGGTTCTTTGGTGGCACTGGTCACACCGATGACGCCCGAAGGCGCCGTGGATTGGGAGGCTTATGCACGTTTGGTGGAATGGCATATCGCCAGCGGCACCGACGGAATTGTCACGATGGGAACGACCGGTGAATCGCCGACGCTCGACATTGACGAACACAATGAAGTGGTGTCCTTTACCGTCAAGACGGTAGCGGGACGAGTTCCTGTGATTGCCGGCACCGGCGGTAATTCCACGGCGGAGGCAATTGAACTGACTCAGCATGCCAAGAAAGTCGGAGCGGATGTTTCCCTTCAAGTGGTGCCCTACTACAACAAGCCCACGCAAGAGGGGTTGTACCAGCACTTCAAGGCAATTGCCGAAGCTGTCGATTTGCCCATGTGGCTCTACAACGTGCCGGGACGCACTGTTGCCGACTTGAAAAACGATACGGTTTTGCGACTGGCTCAGATTCCCAACATCGTGGGCCTCAAGGATGCTACAGGTGATATCGCTCGTGCGATTGATCTGCTGCGCCGTCTGCCCGGGGTGGTCGGCGACAAGGAATTTGCCGTTTATTCCGGCAATGACGACTCGGCTTTGGCACTGATGCTTGTGGGCGGCGCGGGCGTTATTTCCGTGACGGCAAATCTGATGCCGCATGAAATGCATGAAATGGCTTGCGCGGCCGTTGCCGGCAATGTGGCCGTGGCTCGCGCGATCAACGATCGTTTGATGCCTTTGCACCAGAAGCTGTTCTGCGAGCCCAATCCTGTGGCTCCGAAGTGGGCTCTGTACCGTATGGGACGCATCGGTTCGGGAATTCGCCTGCCCTTGACGATGCTCTCGGAGAGCAACCGTCCGGTGGTCGAAAAGGCCATGCGTGAGGCCGGTGTTCAGTTCTGATCAGTTCAGTAAGCACTTTTATGCAAAGCCCGTAATCGGATTCGGTTGCGGGCTTTTCCTAGTCTGTAACTCGTTTCAAGTTGTGTTTTGGGCTGTGGTGAGAAGTTTCCTTTGCTAAACTCCTCGAAAATGTGTTTTTTGCGCCCGCAAACACACGGATTGTTTGGCGGGCGTTATTCAAGGAAAGAACGTTTTTATGGTGAATCGTGCTTTGAGAGTGGCTGCTGTAGCTTCTGCGATCGCAGCTTTGAGCGGATGCAATGCACTCGGCGTCAATTTCAGTGACGACAAGGTGCAATATGAAACCTCAACGTCCCGCGCTCCGCTGGAGGTGCCGCCGGATCTCAATACCGTGACGAACAACGATCGTTTTGCGGTGCCTACCCGTCCGCAGATCGTCAGCGCCAATGCCGAAGCCGCAAAGGCTCGCATGGACGCTCAGGCTCGCGGCGATGAACCTGCACAGGTTTTGCCGGAAACGGAATTTGCCAAAGTTGTTCGCGACGGTTCGTTCCGTTACGTGC
>DXSO01000031.1:7826-15901 GCA_019410445.1 Sutterella sp. | reverse complement strand
GGATAACAAAGTGGCTGTTGGTGCCGTGGACAATTTCATGCAGCATGACGGCAGCGTGAGCGGTATGGCAAACGGCGTGCTCTGGGAGGTTGGCAATCAGAGACTTGCAGGAACGCAAGTTGAGGTGTTGATGGCTTTGAAATTGTTGGCCGATCAGGGAAAAACAGCTTTGGTTGTTCGCCGGGCAGGTCAAGTGGTTGGATTGCTTGCCTGTGCTGATGTGGTCAGATCTGATAGTGCGGACGCCGTACGTCGTCTCAAGGCGATGGGTGTGCGAGTGATGATGGTGACGGGAGACAATGCGCGGACGGCAAAGGCCGTTGCCTCGGCTGTCGGAATTGATGAAGTGCTCAGCGAGGTATTGCCGGCAGGAAAGGCGGATGCGATCAAGCAATTGCGCCGGCAAGGTGAGCGGGTGCTCATGATTGGCGATGGAATTAATGACGCTCCGGCACTTGCTTCAGCTGATGTCGGCATGGCTATTGGCGCTGGGACGGATGTCGCCGTTGAGTGCGCTGATGTTGTTTTGGTCAATAGTCGACTGACAGACGCTGTGTCGGCTTGTGAATTGTCCAAAGCAGTGTTGCGCAACATCAAACAGAACCTTTTCTGGGCGTTTTTTTACAACAGCGTAGGCATTCCTGTGGCTGCCGGTGTTTTTTACTCGGTTTGGGGGTGGGTTTTGAATCCCATGATTGCCGCGGCCGCCATGAGCATGAGCTCTGTATGCGTCGTCAGCAATGCATTGCGCTTAAGACGCTTCACGCCTTCGGAAACAATTATTTCAACACCGGTGCACGCAGAATCTGCAGCCTATGATGCCTATCGACTGCCGCACCAACTTAGGAGTAAAACCATGGAAAAAGTGATCAGTATTGAAGGTATGCATTGCGGACATTGTTCAAATGCTGTGACGAAGGCTTTGAATAAATTGCCGGGAGTGACATCCGTGTCGGTGAGCTTGGAAAACAAATCGGCCGTGATTGTGTGTGATGACTCTGTGACCGATGATCTGATTACCGCAACGATCACCGATCTTGATTTTGAGGTTGTCGGTATTGAAACGCACTGACAACTTCAGTCAGATTGCTGAGTGAGTTTTGTAAATTAAAACTCTGCAGATATGCACCGGCCGTTTTCGGAAACCATTCGGAAAGCGGCTGTTTTTTTATCGTTCCGGTGAGAGACGGTGCTTGAGTGCTTTGTAGATTCTGTGGATGGAATCAGAATCTCTGCTTCATGCGGCTGCTTCTGACAATTTGCCATTTGAGGCAGCGTTGCAGGTGTCTTGAATGCAGATGAAAAAATCCCCGGAAATGCCATTGCATATTCCGGGGATGATTTAGCTGATCAAGTTTTCAATTAGCCAGCCCAGGTCAGGTACGTGTACAGAGAAAAGATTCCAAGCAAAACAGCTTCAGCCACGGCCACTGGGATCAGAGTCTTGAAGAAGTCGGCTTTGAAGTAGTCCAACGTGACGATGAGACAGACGTGAGTTGGTGTGACCATTTGACCGCCGACGCCGAAAACAAGCGCAACACCGGCCAAATCAAGTGAGCCTGAAGGAGCTAGCAGCGCAACGATCGGCATCACAATGGCAACGTGTCCCTGAGACATCCCGGTAAGTACTCCGATCATAAAACTCAAACCGGCAATGATCACAGGAGTGGGCAAGGGGGCGGCGCGGAAAGTCGAAACGACTTCGGACAGTACACCTGTGACGTCAAGCAGCTGAATGAAAAACAGAATGCAGGAGACGTCTCGGATGAGTTTCCATTCGATTGCACCAACGAAGATTTCTTTGATGGAAACGCCGCGGTTCATGAATTTAAGGATCGGAACCATGAGTACGGCAATCAGTCCCATGGAGACCGCGGCCCCAACGCCGCAGAATACCATCAAACAAAAAACGGCGACGACCGGAAGAATTGACATCCAAAAATCGGTTCGGCAGTGCTTGAGGTCAAAGTCAGAAGTCTCAGTGGTTTGATTGGCGCGAATGTCCTCAAACTTCATCGGGCGGACGAACATGACCCAGCCGACGATGAACATCAGTGCGGTGACCCAGGCCAGATGCGAAATCAATTCGCCGACTCCAATCCCGACGATGGAGCAGGCGAGAATCATGCCGGGAATAATGGGGCTTGAGTACTCGAAAATGTGCCGGAACCACAAATTGACGATCGCCTTTTGTTCCGGTTTGATTGTCATGCCTTTGGATGCATTATCGACAATCGGTGCGGAAAAGCGCGCTCCGCCAACAGATGGCAGCAGTCCTAGAAAAGCCGGCATTACGGCCAGCGTGACTTTGGTGGAATGAATGAGGTGATTAAGGTACTCGACCATGCCTTTGAGGCATCCGCTTTTTCGGAGTTCAATTTCAAGGCAAACGACGAAATACAAGGCCAGCAGCAGGTCATAGGTGCGCTGCATGGAGAGCATCTGTTTTAAGGCATCGGTCAAAAGCACTGGTTCGGGTTTGACCAATCCCCAAATCAACAGTCCGCCGCCGAGGATGGCAGGGCCGATTGGAACTTTCTTGCGCAGGGCCACAATGATGAGCACCATTGCAATGGCAATGACGACGAATACGTTCATGGTGAATAAAAGTGGAGGATCCACTGGTAGTGCAAAAGGTAGTTTCGATTCTACGCTTTTAAGGTTTGCTTCTCTAAAAAATCAGAGTTCGGCACGTTTGGTCGGTACGCCGATGGCTGAACGCGTGTCATCGAAAAAGTCCTGAGGGAAGTGCGCAGCAGCCTTGATATTCAATGGATCATGTTCAAGTTTTTGAGCTGGCTCGAACATGCCGTCCACATTGAGTGGATCGAGGCCGCTCATTAATTGTTGGGGAACAAAGCGGATTTGAGTTCTGGCAAAGGTTTCGATGAAAGAAGCTCGTTTGGCGACATTGGTAAATAGACCTGCAGGCAACTGGGAAAGCGAACTTTCCGCAAATGTGCGATCAAAGACTCGAGCGTGCGTATTTGTGCTGAACAGTTCAGCTGGGATATCGGTGAGGTTTTTGCACCCTAGGAAGGCTTCGGAAAAGTCTTCAGCCTGCAGATTGGCTGTGAAAAGCTGACGACTGACGCGGGATAGACCGCTTAAGGCGAAGACCCCGGCGAAAGTTCGCGCATAGATGAGCGGGAAAAAGAGTGACTCAGGCACTTCCTGAAGGCTGCTCAGTCCGGCAAATGTTCCAGAAAGTGCGACAAGATGAGTGTTATGCGCGAAAAGCGATGATACGAGACTGCTGAGTCGGCGGGGAGGTTTGGATGGATTCCAGATATGGCCGGCCGTGCTGAGCATGCCGGTTTCATCGTCATGCAGGGCTGGAATAGGAGAAATGATGGCTGTGGTTTGTTCTGGAAGAATCAAGGTGGCAGCAGGCATTGGGCCGCCAAAATCGATTTCCAATCGATGGACTCCCGGCATGGGATGGTATTCGAGCACCGTACTGGATACGGGTTCTCGCCGGTGCTGAGAGATCTGTCCGTCGAAAGACACGCTGACTTGAGACAGGCTCGCTGCGATTCGGTTCCCGGCAGGAATGCGCAAAACAACCTGTCGATCACGTTTTCCGACAGTCACTTCCGCTATGAATTTAGTCATGCGTGCTTCTCCTGATCCGTACGAGATTGCGAGTTCGGAGCTTGAGCAAAACAGTCGTATTCCGGCAAATGGGGACTGGTTTGATAGCTCGACGGCAATGCGTTGAGACTTTTGCAGAAGGCGAACATGGCGTCTGCTTTTTGCAGATTTTGAACGCCCTGCAAAATTCCATCGGGAACAATTTCAAGTTTCACGCAGCCGGCAAAGGCTTGCTCCAGATTTGAAATGTCCGGATTGTGAATGAAAAGATCTTCGGGTACAGAACGAAGTTCTCGGCGATCAGCAGCCCAACCGGAGAAGTCTCCCAGATTATCGAGAGCGCGTGGATGAAAAGACGGCAGCGCAGTGTGAATGGCCGTCAACGCAGTTCCCAACTTAAAGGGGCGAGTCTGTTCTCCTTGCGTGTAGTGCATACGAATGCGATAAACCCCTGGTTTGGCAAAGGCGTGTGTGAGGGCGTCCGTGCTGTTCCAGTCGATTAGTTCGATGTTTCCGTCGCCCCATTCGACAAGAAAATCTCCTTTCAGCTCAAGATCAATGGGGTAGAAAGTAACAATCGGAGCAGAAGGATCTGTACCGGCGCGCCAATCAAAGTCAAAACTTGGATCAGTCAGACTGGCGTGGGGACGAATCCATCCGGCTTCTTCTCGTCGACTTTTGTCGCACCATGCAAATAGTTTTGGTGTGGCTCCGAGCAGAAAGCCCTCCATGCACACAGGCAGATTCTTTTTGTCGCCGAAGGGGTTGTCGACTTCCTGCAGAAATTCGCAGTGAGCGAACGTTTCTTCGCAAAGCGACAATGTTTGAACATGACGCAGCAAACCGTAAGGAATTGATGTGAGCTTACTGCTTGCAAACGTACGCACAAGACTCTTAATGGATTTGCAGGGAGAGAACAGTGAAACAGGAATACTGCGCAGCGACGTCCTCATGAAGGCTTCATCGAAAAAAGCCAAATTGGGGTTGTTTGCCAGAAAGTCCGAGCAAATGAAGTTCAGGGATGATTCACCCGTGTCTGTTTCCGGAGCAAAAAGGGCCGGCAGCGTATCCGATGCCTCTGGACGACCTTCCGGGTCACTTTCACCGACTGTGAGCGTAGGCAATGCCGCAGAGACGGACACGGTCTGAGACGGAAGTCGCTTGAGCGGTAGGAACCCGGAGGGAGTAAAGATGGTCACGGTTCGTTTACCGTCTTCGGTGTACTGGTGTGTGCAGCGAATCGAGGCGGTGATGTCATCTCCGGAGAGCATTTCGGCAACGGCTTCCGAAGACATTGCCACTTCGGGCGTAGTTGTCCGGCCGTCTCCCCAGTCGATGCGAATTTCACCGATGTGTTCGGCGACAAATCGGGGCACTGCGAAAAACTCGATTGCAATGACCGCATCCTTCGGGCAGATCACGGTGAAAACAAACGGTGCGGGAGGAATGGATCGGGCGGCAGACATCAGCTTCTTTGTAAATAGAAGAACTCGGGGATTGTACCGCAGCCGTTTTTGAGACCGAATACGGAAAATTCCGGTCATCGGCTGCGCAAGACTCCTTTATGGTCGTTTATCCGGAGAGATACTGTCAAGCAGAGCATTGACGATGCATCGCACGTTTTGCAGACGCGTTAACGCATCCGGAGAGTTGACGGTCATCTTCAGTCTGGTATTGGAACCGGGCATGATTCGAAGATCGCGTCTTTTTTGCAGCAGCTCGATCATGACGGCAGGGTCGAACATTGTTTTTTGCGCAAAGGTAAAGACGATGGCTTGTTCGGCGGCATCAATTTTGCGAATGCCTAAGGCGGCACATTCAATGCGAAGGCGATGAGCGGCAAGCAGCGTTTTCGCTGCTGGCACGGGAGTGCCGAAACGATCCGTAAGATCGTCGGTGCATTCGCCGAGCTCTTCAAGTGTTTGGGCTGCGGCAAGTCGTTTGTACAGAGACAAACGAGTCCCGACGTCGGGAACGTAATCATCCGGCAGCAAAGCGGGCAGATGCAAGTTGATTTCCGTGAGAGTCTCAAAAGGAGAAACGAAGGTAGGCTCCTCGCCGCTTCGCATGGTATCGACGGCATGTTTGAGCATTTGAGTGTAGAGCTCAAAACCAACCTGAGTCATCTCTCCGGATTGTTCATCACCGAGAACTTCACCGGCTCCGCGGATTTCCAAGTCATGCATGGAAAGATAAAAGCCGCTGCCGAGTTCTTCGAGATTTTGAATTGCTTCAAGACGACGTTCAGCGTTCTTTGTAATAGCACCTTCGTCGGGAATCAATAAGTAAGCATATGCTTGATGATGACTACGGCCGACGCGACCTCGCAGCTGATGAAGTTGAGCCAAACCGAATTTGTCGGCTCTATGCATGATGATGGTGTTGGCAATTGGAATGTCGATACCGGTCTCGATAATCGTGGTACAGACCAAAAGATTGAATTCACGTCGATAAAACTCGCGCATGACGTGCTCGAGGTCTCGTTCGCTCATTTGACCGTGCGCAATACCGATGCGGGCTTCAGGAATCAGCTCCTTGAGCATTTCGGCGCGCGCCTGGATCGTATCGACATCATTGTGCAGGAAATAAACCTGGCCGCCGCGCTTGAGTTCTCGAATGACTGCTTCTCGAATAAGTGCCTTGGATTCTCGACGCACGAAAGTTTTGATGGCCAAGCGTTTTTGAGGTGCCGTTGCAATGACGGAAAAATCGCGGATGCCCTCAAGACTCATGGCAAGCGTGCGCGGAATTGGCGTGGCTGTCAGCGTCAAAACATCCACTTCGGCTCGAAGACTTTTGAGTTTTTCCTTTTGGCGAACTCCGAATCGATGCTCCTCATCGATGACGACCAGACCAAGACGCTTGAATTTGACGGATTCACTGAGTAGCTTGTGCGTTCCGATGACAATGTCAACAGAACCGTTTTCCAAGCCTTCGATGGTTTGAGCCGTTTGCTTTGATGTACGAAAGCGAGAGAGTTCTGTGACTTTAACTGGCCAGGCGGCAAAACGATCTTTGAATGTTTGTGCGTGCTGCTCAGCCAGAAGAGTGGTCGGACAAAGGATTGCCACTTGTTTGCCATTCATGACCGCAATAAAAGCTGCGCGCAGCGCCACTTCGGTTTTGCCAAAGCCAACGTCGCCGCAGACAAGGCGATCCATGGGACGAGCGGCATGCATGTCGGCAATCACCGCTGCGATGGCGGCGGCTTGATCCGGCGTTTCTTCGAAGGCGAACCCCTCACAGAAGGCCTGATAGTCGGCTGTTTCCGTGGTAAAGGCAAAACCTTGTTTGGCTTCGCGCAATGCGTACAAATGCAAGAGCTCAGCAGCCGTATCCCGAACTTTTTGAGCCGCCTTTTTGCGGGCTTTTTCCCAATCGCCGCGTCCGAGGTTGTTCAATGGTGCATGTTCGTTGTCGGCTCCGGTGTAACGGCTGATCAGGTTCAATTGCGAAACAGGGACGAACAGCTTGGCATCGTTGGCATAATCGATGCGTACGAACTCTGCCGGACCATCCTCTGTGTCGATGGTTTCGAGACCGTGGTAGCGTCCGACGCCGTGGGCGGCGTGTACGACCGGATCGCCTTCGCGCAATTCACTGACATCGCGAATGATGGCATCAACGTTTGTTGTTTTTCCTAAACCTCGGCGACGGACGAGTGCTTGGGTGTGGTAAAGCTCAGATTCGGTGACGAGAACAATCTTGCTGGCTTCAAGGTCAAAGCCTCCGGAAATAGGCGCAACCGCCACGGCAAGATCATCTTTTCCTTTGACAAAAGCGGAAAATGAGTCAACTTGTTCGGGTTCATGCACTCCGTCGCGCAGCAGTTCCTGAAGTCGCGCCGCACGTCCCGATCCGGAAGCAACAATCAACACACGCTTGTGCTGCATGTGTTTTTTGGCAATGAAGTCCTTGAGTTTGCCGGCAGGATCTTTGACCGAACGTTCAATGGTTAATGTTTCCGAGATTCCGCTGTCAGGAGCGCTGAGGGAAATACGCCCAAATTGAGCGATGGCCTCAAAGAAACTGTCGGCTTTGTCAAAAAGTTTCTCGGGCGGCAGAGCTGGACGTTCTTTGTCGTGAGCAAGAAACTTGTAGCGTTCCTGCGTCTGGCGCATGAACGCATCAATGGCTTCGCGTGTCTGACCCAGCGTGATGAACAGGGCATCGGTTGGCAAATAATCTGCAAGCGTTCCCGTTTGTTCAAAAAAAAGCGGCAGATAGTATTCAATGCCCGGGGAACATATGCCGGCACCGACGTCCGTATAGACGGGACATTTGTTGGGGTCACCGGGAAAAGCAGTGCGCCAGGCCGAACGGAACCGATTGCGTGCTTCATCATCAAAGGCAAATTCGTGTCCCGGCAGAATGCGGACCTGCTCAACGTTTCCGGTGCTTCGTTGCGTTTCAGGGTCAAAACTGCGGATGGAGTCGATTTCATTGTCGAATAAATCCAGACGCAGAGGACTCGCTGCTCC
>DXSO01000031.1:6775-7816 GCA_019410445.1 Sutterella sp. | reverse complement strand
TGTCTACGATGCCACCGCGCACGGCGAACTCACCCGGTGCCATCGTCTGTTCGACGCGGCCGTAGCCGGCAGCGACAAGATCGGTTTCGAGCTTGCCGGTGCTGATGGTTTGTCCTTTCTTGAAGAAGAAAGTGTTTCCCGCTACGTATGACTTTGGAGCAAAGCGTTGTGCAGCAGTGCTCGCTGCGGCAATTAAAACATCAGGGCGAATGTTTTTGTCTTCACTCGTAAGGTTGTAGAGTGTTTCGAGTCGTTCGCTCACAAGATCTGCGTGAGGACTCATTGTGTCATATGGCAGCGTTTCCCAGTCGGGCAGGCAAGAGACCCGAAGTGATGGGTCAAACCATTGAATTTCCTGACTTAATCGAGCCACGTCAAATGCATCGGCACATATCAGCACGGCCATGCGTTGTTGACTGCGGGCGTGCTGCATCAAGGCCGTCAGTGCGCTCGTACGACTGGCACCGGGAGTCGAACAAGCTTTCAATCTGCGCGATGCGGGGGCAAGTTGGTTGCTTTCAAGGGCGCAGGAGAGAACGGACGAGAAATCGGACATCGGATTAAGAAAGAAAAGCCTTCAGACGGCAGGCATTTTATCAATTCGACTGAAGAGCCCATCGAAGAGAAAGCACCGACTGACATCCTCAGCCATCAGCACCGGAGATGTGAAAACCGACCGCAGCACGGCGATCGGTTTGACATTTGAATCCAACGATGGCGTTATTGCATTTTTTGACCGACAAGTTTTTGCAGATGTTCGGGAAGCTTTCCCGTGTTGGCAATAATGTCGGCAAAGGCCTCATCGGCATTGTCGGTTTCATCCGTGCGCATGACTTCTTCAACGCAAGTCAGAGCCGATTCTATTTTCAATGCTTCATCCTGCGATACGGTTCGCAAGACCGTACCTCTGAATACCAGAACCAGATCTCCGACACTGGGCATTTCGTCGGCAAATGAGGCGTCGGCTAGTTCCGTACGTCCGGGACGCGTGACAACAACGTCCGATTAGTTTCGCACTTCCAGAACTCGCATAGGAATGGC
>DXSO01000031.1:1275-6765 GCA_019410445.1 Sutterella sp. | reverse complement strand
AATGGCAATGCACATGAGGTTTCTCCGGGAGGCTTATTTGAAAGCAGGGAAAAAGCGAGCGTCGCCTTCTCGAGGAGCTTCGGATTCAGAAGGGCGCATGCTTTCGTAATCGTGTTTGTTGAGAGAGGAGTCGCTTAACGGAGCTACGACTTCGTCGGCTTGACGTTGGCATACTTCATATCCCCAGTCCGTAAGAACTTGGCGTGCCATTTCGACTGCTTTAGGCAAGGCCTCTTCACAGACTTCGGAAAGCGAACCGCCGTAGTCCTGCAGTATTTGCGGCTCAACGGCAATGACGGCTATGCGATCCGGCACCTTTCCCTGCAGCTGAGCCAATGCGAGCACTTCATTCATTCCTGTTTGATGCGGAGAGATCTTTGTCGTGGCCCAGAACTGAACTTCTTCTTTTTGCAAAAGCCTCAGCGTACCGGGTTTTTCCTGCAGATCGGCGCAGTCAAACAGCAGCAAGTCTTTTGTTGCACCGATCATTTCGAGCAAGTACATGCCGAGAGTGCCGCCATCGGCGATTTTTGATTTTGGAGAAACGCGATATTTGGCATTAAATGCTTCTACGGCACGTACGCCGAAGCCCTCGTCAGCCCACAGAATGTTGCCGACACCGAGCACAAGGACATCGCTGGGTTCGTAAAGTTCCAAGCCTGGAATAGTCTGCATGGTTCAACCAATGAAAAAAAATCACAGAAAACGACTTACACGCAAGTTTATTTTGCGTGAAAAATCTTCGCGATTCTTCAGTCGTTAGTTGATGCAGGACTACTCCGTGAGGACTAAACCCAAAAAAGAAAAAAGGGTTGCGATTTCTCGCAACCCCAGGGAGAGTCGCAGCCTTCACCAAGGCTGCTTGAGCATTGATTAATGTTCTCCGCCGCTGTGCTTGAACATTCTCAAACCACTGGTCATGGAGCTGATGGTGGTAGCACCGCCCATGATGTCTTCACGGAAGCTCATGTAGATGTGAGCAATGGAGAAGAGGATGAAAATGTACATGAACGCGTGGTGTGTGGTGCGCACGGCTTGACTGTCGCCAAAGAGTACAAACACCCACTCAAACCAGGCATACCAACCGGTACCGGCGCCCCAAGCCTGAGCATAGAGCGCAAAGCCGGTAATGATGATCACGAAGCTGCCCAAAGTGAACATGAAGAACATGGCGCACTGAGCAAGCGGATTATGACCGGCATACTCCGGAGCAGTCTTGCGGAAGAAGAGGTAGTACTTGACCTGCTCAAAGAGCATCTTCCACCACTTCAGACTCCAAAGAGGCGGTACGAGAATCATGCGCGAGTACTTGTTGCCGACAATGCCCCAGTACAGTCTCCAAATGAAGATGACCGTAAAGATCATGCCGGCGACAAAGTGCGCCAGTCGAATGTAGGCGAAGTCATACGTCGCCCAGGTGTCGCCCAGATTCGCCACGAGAGGGGCTCCGATGAGAAAGCCCGTGACGATCATCACCGCCATGCACACGGCCATCGCCCAGTGCCAGATTCGCACGGGCGCTTCCCACACGTACAGCGGGTGCGTTCCTGCCGAGACGTCAACTTCATAAGTGACGGGATCGATTTTCATAAACGTACCTTCAATCTGTTACTCTCGGTCGTCGATATCGAGAAACTCCGACACCGAACCGACCGAGACTAAGTGCGAAAAAGTTCAATTAACGAACCTTAACGCTCACGAGCTCCTGACCCTTGTTGTCCAGAACGTGCGTTGCGCAAGCCAGGCACGGGTCAAACGAGTGGATCGTGCGGATGATTTCAAGCGGCTCTTCCGGTTTGGCGAGCTTGGTGCCGATGAGCGAAGACTCATAAGCGCCGTGATTGCCTTCCGTGTCGCGCGGACTGGCGTTCCACGTGGTCGGCACGACAGCTTGCCAGTTGGCGAGTTTGCCGTTTTCGATGACGCAGTAGTGAGCCAATGCGCCGCGGGGAGCTTCGCAGGCACCCACGCCCTTGCACTGCTTGGGCCAGGTCTTGGGTTCCCAGAATTCCATGTTGGCGGCAGCTTCGTCGCCGGAACGGATATTGGCAATCAGGTCGTCGACGTACTTGACCATCATCTGAGCCATGAAGGTCGATTCCAGAGCGCGGGCGGCATGACGACCCAACGTCGAGAACATTGCTTCCAGGGGCAGATTGAGTTCTTTGAGGGTTGCCAGAGCAGGCTCTTTGTACTGAGGCATGTTCTTGGCAATACCCATGACAACGCGAGCAAGCGGACCGACTTCCATCATGTGGCCCTTCCAGCGGGGGCTCTTGACCCACGTGTACTTGCCGTTCTTGGAAATCCAGCTGTACTTCTGCGGCGTACCGTCGGAATCGGGAGCAAAGCCGAAAGCGTGATCGGTCACGCCATCCCACGGATGCAATCCCTTCTTGTCTCCGGGATACTTGTACCAAGAGTGATCCACAAACTCTTGGATTTCATCCGGATTGCGCAAATCAACCGGGTGAACTTCTTCGAGTTTGCCGTCAATGATGGCACCCATCGGCATCATCAGACTCTTGTCGCTCCATTCGTTGGGGATTTCAGGGAAATCACCGTAGCAGAGCAGGTTCTTGGAGCTGATGCCGCCGCCGATCTTGAACCATTCCGGATACAAGCTGGCGATGGCCTTGACGTCGGGAATATAGACATTGTTGACCATGTCCACGCAGGCCTTGGCGATGTCGCGCATGTAGTTCATGCTGACTTCATTGACCATGACGCCGGCTGCGCCCGTATCGTGCATGTTGATCGGGCAGGCGACGCCGCCGACCAGATAATTCGGGTGCGGATTCTTGCCGCCCAGAATCGTATGGATCTTGATGATTTCCTTGTGGAAGTCGAGCACTTCAAGATAGTGAGCGACAGCCAGAAGGTTAACGGCCGGCGGCAGCTTCATTGCCGGATGACCCCAGTAGCCGTTCTTGAAGATGGAGAGCTGACCGCTTTCGACAAATTTCTTCAGACGAGCCTGAACATCACGGAAGTAGCCGGGTGTAGCCAGATGATGGTGCGGGCTGATCTTCTGTTGAATTTCGCTGGTTTCACGCGGGTCTGCGGACAAAGCACTGACAACGTCGACCCAGTCCAACGCCGACAACTGATAGAAGTGAACCAGGTGGTCCTGTACGTACAGGGTGGCATTCATCAGATTGCGGATGATGTTGGCATTCTTCGGAATCTTGATGCCGATAGCATCTTCGACCGCACGCACGGCGGCCAGAGCGTGAATGCCCGTGCAAACGCCGCAGATGCGTTCCACGAAAGCCCAAGCATCGCGGGGATCGCGACCCTTGAGAATTACTTCGAGACCGCGCCACATCGTGCCGGTGCTCATGGCGTCGGTAATGACGCCGTTGTCATCAATTTCTGCCTGAACGCGGAGGTGACCCTCAATTCGAGTGACGGGGTCTACGACAACGCGGCGGGTGTTTTGGCTGTTGCTCATTCTTTACCTCCGATGTCCTTGTTGGTTTTGGCGCGAGCCTGAGCGACGGCACTCATGGCTGCGTGAGCCGCTGCGGCAACGCCGACAACGGCGACAGTGGCCAGGCCCACTTTGTCGACCGTGGCTTCGACGCCATCCCAGCCGGGAGGCAGGATGTCGGGTTCGTGGTGATAGAAGCTGCCTTTGTCAAAGAAGTTGTTTTCCGAGCAGCCGATGCATCCGTGACCGGACTTGACAGGCCAGGAAAGACCTTCGTTCCATGCAATCGTCGAGCAAGCGTTGTAGGTCGTCGGGCCCTTGCAGCCGACCTTGTACAAGCAGTAACCGAGCTTAGCGCCTTCATCGTCGAATTTTTCAACGAATTGACCTGCGTCGAAGTGGGCACGGCGATAGCACTTGTCGTGAATACGCTGACCGTAGAACATCTTCGGACGGCCGAGGCGATCCAAAGGCGGCAGACGGTCATAGGTGAGGATATAGGTGATCACGGCCGTCATGACTTCCGGAATCGGCGGGCAGCCCGGTACGAGAACAACGGGCTTGTCCGTGATGATTTCAGTAATCGGGACGGACTTCGTCGGATTGGGCTTGGCTGCCTGTACGCAACCCCATGCAGCACAGGAACCCCAGCCGATCACAGCCTTAGCGTTATGGCAGACGTGCTTGATCTTGCTCAGGAAGGTTTCGCCGCCGGGGATGCAGAAAGCTCCGTCTTCGCCCAGCGGAATATTGCCTTCAACAGCAACAATGTAATTTCCCTTGTACTTTTCGATCGTATCGGCCAGAGCACTTTCAGCCTGATTGCCGGCTGCGGCCATGATCGTATCATCGTAGTCCAGGCTGATGAGATCCATCACCATGTTGGCGGCAATGGGGTTGTAACTGCGGATGAACGATTCCGTGCAGCAGGTGCATTCAAGACCATGCAGCCAAACAACCGGAGTGCGAGGTTTGGTTTTCATGGCTTGAGCAATTTCCTGAGCGCCGGCGCTTCCGAGTCCGAGGCTCGCGGCCGTCAACGAGCAAAACTGCAGAAAACTTCTGCGGCTGATGCCCTGACGTCGTAACGCTTCATATTGCGTCTCAAACATAAGCTAACTCCTTGCGGTGAAGGGATGATTCCAATTTTGAATCCATACCGACAGCCGCGAAAAGACGTTGAGCACAATCGATCTTCCGCGGCTTTGTGAGGATGCTATCGAGCCATGGAGGTAAAACCTATACGTCAAAAGTAGTTGTAATCATCCTGCCGAACTACTTTTAACCCAAAGGATTGTTTCATTAACAGCTTAGATCGATGCAGACTAATACGAAAGTACTGACAAGTTTAGATATATTTGATGTGAGAACTAGTTAAAAAGTATTAGATTGGTGGAGTGGTCATTGATCAGAGGCACAGAAAGTTTGTCAAACAGCAGCGACAGTGCCTGACCGCACTCGTAAAAAGGAGCGCCCGCGAATTGCGGGCGCTCCTTGTCAATCAATGTGTTCAGTGCAGGATGCCGTGAGCACTACTTGCTGGGGCGATCGCTGATTTTTGCATTTTTCATCAGCTCGTCGACGAAGTTCTGGACTTTTTGTTGAGCAAGCAACTGGCGCAGTCCCGGAGCTTCAGCTTGGAAGTTGACGAAGCGCTGAGCGGGACGAACACCTTCGAGTTTGACGATATGCCATCCGAGATGTGTTTTGATGGGCTTCTTGGCGATTTGTCCAGGCTTAAGATTTTTAAAACTTTCAGCAAATTCCTTATCGAACATGTTGGGGGATGTCCAGTCAATCAATCCTCCGACAGCTCTGTTTTGTGCCGTGTCTTTGGAGTTTTCGCGGGCGATTTTGTCGAAGTCTCCGCCTTTTTGCACGCGGTTGAGAAGAGACTTAGCGGTTTTTTCATCCGCTACGAGAATATGACGTACGGAAACTTCCGTGCTGCCCCAGCGCTTCTGTTCCTTTTCAAAGAGAGCACGAACCTCTTCATCTGTTACCGGGTTTTTGGCCAGCCAGTCGTTGATGACAGTGCTCATGAGAATGTTTTTGGT
>DXSO01000031.1:0-1265 GCA_019410445.1 Sutterella sp. | reverse complement strand
GTGGCGTTGTCGATGAGACGCTGCACATCATCGCGTTCAGCAATTTTTTCTTTCCGAGCTTGCTGCAGCAGCAAAGCATCGCGGGTCAGCAAATGGCGAACTTGATTTTCCAACTGAGGCGTACGTTCCTGTCCGCGGGCGGTGTAGACGCGAATGAGATCTTCCTGCTGCGCTTTCGTGATGGTTTGGCCATTGACGGTAAAGGTCGAGGTTGCAGCCATGACTCCAGCAGCGGTAAAAGCGGCTGCACAGCCGATAACAATATGTTTGAGAGTCATAAAAAGTGTTCCTTAACTTGTTGGGAACCAATAAAGTCAAATCATTCTTGCAGAGAGGGCGAGTTCTTTGCGATCCAGAAACCCATGCCAATTGTAAAAATCAATGTCAATCCCATTAGGCCGAAAAGCTTGAAATTGACCCATGTGTCAGTCGAGCACGTATAGGCTACGAGCAGGTTGATGGCTCCGACGACTGCAAAGAAAACGATCCAGGCTTTTTGTAAAGTACTCCAAGCCGGTTCTGACAATTGAATTTCAGCCGATGACAAAAGCTTGCGAATGTAATTGCGGTGCGTCAATTGGGCAAATGTGAGAATGCTGCCGAAAATCCAATAAAGAATGCTTGGTTTCCATTTGATGAACATTTCGTTTTGCAGCCATATGGTCAAAGAGCCGAATACAACGATCACCGCCAGAGAGATCCACAGCATCGGCTCGGGTTTTTTGCCTCGCGCAAAGACCATGGCAATTTGAACAAAACTGGCGACGATGGCAACGAGAGTGGCCAATAGTACCGGGGCATGTTCTGCAGTAGTGCCGCTGGTAATTGCCGACAACAGATCGACTGCTTTGTTCGGGTCGGATTCTCCGAATTTAAACGCAGCAAAGAAAAGAATGATGGGGAAAAGGTCAAATAGAAATTTCACGGTGAGATCCGGTACTGACGATTTGCGGTTAAATGGTCGCCGTGCTTGGGCTTCGGCGCAATCGAGGCGCAAATTATAGGGGCGATAGTTGTCTGAGTCGGAGCGTGGACAAGTTTGGTCGGTATGCGTAACATTTTCAAACTTTTTAGTGCGCTCAGTGACTGTTTTGAGGCGGCAGAACGCTTAGATTAGCGGACATCCGTTTCTTCCTATGAAGCGGCGGAACGTTTTTTTGAAACGCACGCATGACAGTTTGAGCGCACAAAATGGATTTTTCTTTATGAAACATGGAATCAAATACGTACTTATGACATCTGCAGCAGTTACGGCGATGTCGGCT
>DXSO01000030.1 GCA_019410445.1 Sutterella sp. | reverse complement strand
CAGATAAAGGAGGATTGCTTCGATAAAAAATTTTTGTATTGCATCGTCTGACCAAGAAACGACCGTACCCTGAATTTCCTTTTTATGGTTATAGGCGACTGCAAGGCCTGCACCGCCGATGGCTCCAATAATCGTACCGATCAGTGATCCCACACCAAGAGAAAGCCCACCTGTTACAAGATCACTAGCTAGCCCTCCTGCTGCTCCTGTACCAATAGCTCCGGCGATAGCAGCAGGGGTAGTTGGTACGCCTCTTGTGACATTCCAATCGGATTGCATTCTCTTTAGAAGTTCTTTCCGCACACCTTTTCCTTTGAGGTTATTGATACTAATAAGCTTATCTGTTAATGTACAGAATTCATCCGCTGCACGAGATGACAGTGCTGTTTGGGCTGAACTAAGAGGATCATGAGTCGATTCGTTTTTAAATAGTCCGAGTCGTTGTCCCAAGAATTTCATTTGAGTAATAATCGAAGTGTTTTCAGTTACTTCTCGATCATTTGCTAATTTCTCAAGATAATCTGCCAACGCTTGAATGCTAGCGTTGTACGCAGAGCGCCGTTGACGAGACCAAACTTCGCGTAGTGAATCCATTGCTACCTGAAGTTCATCTGGAAGCGCTTTGGCGATGGCATCAAAAAGCGCATATTCCTGTACCCAACAACGCGCGAAGGCATCCATAGGAAGTACGGAACTCACAATGGGATGATTACTCATCGCATTTTTCCAGCGGTCGACATCTGCTTGTTCTGCTTCGGGTGTTTGGGGTTCTCCCATTTGATTAAGCAAAACAATGACGGGCTTCCCGATCCAAGAAAGAATGCGCATTTCCGCATTGACGTAAGGCGCTGTATCGGGTAACTCAGTGGCGTTGACGAGATACAGTACAACGTTCGATGTTTCTTTGACGTGTTTGATAGCTTTCTGATTGAGCCACAAGGATTTGTTGGCTAACCGATCCCAAACTTCAGACAAAAACCATCCCACGGGATTTGCACGACCGTTTAAACGCTTAGCTAGCGCCACAGAATTACCGAAACCCGGGGTATCCCAGAGTATCAATTCGCAACCTTCCGGGGTACGAGCCAACACGTAATCGTCGGTTGTTTCCGTCACATGGGCTCGATCTGCTACTTCCCCGATGTCTCTGGAGAGAAGAGTCCGAGCGAGAGTTGTTTTGCCAATATTGGTATGACTGACAAGGCTCAAGTGGATACGCATCGGATCATTCGTCATTGGTGGTTTCCTTCTGCTCAGTCAAGTTCGTTTGAATGGTTGTAATACGGGGAGCTGCCCATGCTCGCAATGCTTTTACGGTGTCGAGTTGGGATTGAGTGTCCTCTTGCAGCACAAAAAGTTTGAGTTGGTGGTCTTGCGCCAACTGTTCCCAACTTTGTATTCGTTCTTTGACTCGATTAGGGGTAGAGGAGAAGCGGTCTGAAAATTCCGTCATATCAATAAGAGCAGTCAATACGGCAAGACTGCGTCCTTCATAGGCGGCTCTGATGCGCTCGATAGTTGCACCATGAATTTCGTCTTCCGGTGTGTCCATGCCATCAAACCAAATCAGTGCAATGGGTTTCCTGGGGCCGGAAGGTAAGCTTGGAGCAGTTGCTTCTTCATCGTCAAAGTCGAGGGGCTTGATTTCTGAGTCCTCTGCTGTTCCCCAGTGCCGACGAAAATCAGAGATGACAGTGTCTCGAGAAGGTCGATAGGTTGTGTTGGTGACAACAAGCAGATTCCCCAACACTGCATCTTGTGCGCATTGAACAAGGATGTTTTCGTAGTAAGTTGAGTCGATTGAGAGCGTTGTCTGCGTTTTGAATCGACTCATTCGCCAGGTGTCAAAAATTACGAAAATAAGACGCGGAATGATGACGGCAATTCCCATCAGAATCATCATGCGAATAAGCCATGGGGCGGCAGATATGGGAGTCTGCAGGTAAGGCAAACGATCTGCCCGCATTTCCGTCACGGTGGCAAGATCCGGCATCGCAGGAAGCGGTCCAAAAGCAGGAATCAAACCATAGGTGTAATCCAAAAATGCCTTCACACTTTCAGGACTTTCAGCGAGCCAAGTGCTTTCCCAGCCAGCCCAATAAGAGGTGCCAAATCCGCGGATAAGAAGACTCGTAATGATGCCGACAGCAAAGGCTAAAGACGCAAGATGCAAAGTGCGAGCAACATTCATCCGAATCAAGGGAGATACGAATTGAGCCCATTCGGCGTAAAAGTGAGCCTTGAATCCTTTTCGTCGCAGCGTGCCGTAACTTGCTTTTTCGGCAAAAGCATTAAAACTGCTGCGTAGCGGTAATGCGAAGCGATTCGAACTGTCGCCGACAAGACCCAATGCGCAACAAATCAGGGCGCAATAAACAACGAGGTTCCAGAGCATGACACCCCAGTAGGGAGGAGAAAGCAGATTGACGAGATGCTCTGGACTGGCGATGCGATCGGTCAGGGCACCGATAATGAAAGCAAAAAGAATAAAAAGCGGAGCAAAGAAATTGGGCAGTCGTGCTTTGGTGCTCAGAAGAGTGTTTACGCCGCGATCGGACGCCGTACGCAAGACAATCTTTGCACGCTCTGTCAAAAGTTTGACAGGGTCGGCATTTTCTCCAACAGCGTGAGCGGCGCGAAGGCTCGCGCCTTCGGCATCCGCCTCGGTCCATTTAACGGAAGTATCCGAGGATTCCTCAATCGCTTTGGCGAGCAAGATGAGTTTTGCTTGCTGTAGTGTCAGGCGTACTGACGTTTGTTTGTTGTTTGCCATGGCAGTGAGGAATCCTTCAGTATTGGTCTAAACCTCCATTTTAGGTGAGGGCGTTCTTAATCGCTCAAGAACGTGCTAAAGCAACCGCTTCAGCAAGAGCTTTTGTGGCGGCTCCTGGATCTTTCTGACCGCAAATCGCAGAGACAACGGCAACACCATCAGCTCCCGCTTGAATCAATTGAGCAACGATCGGCGTTTTGACGCTTCCGATGGCTACGACAGGGCAAGGTTTGCGGGAGGCCAATGCGGCAAAACCATCAATACCGAGGGCATCACTGGTGTCTGTCTTGGTACTTGTTAAGAAGATTGGTCCAATTCCCAAGTGATCGACAATTGAAGTATTAACCTTGGCAAGGTCTTGAGGATTGGAAACGGATAGGCCGAGAACTTTGTTTTCACCGATGATTCTGCGGGCGTCTTCAGGGGCAAGATCATTCTGACCGATGTGCAGCCCGTCGGCATTGACTGCAAGCCAGACGTCAGCATGGTCATTGATGATGAGGGGAACGCCGGTACCAGACAGAATCTTCATTAACGCGCGGCCGCATTCGACGAGAGCTCGCTTTTTCCAATGCGGTGCCCGCAGTTGGACGCAGGTTGCGCCGTTTTGTACAGCTGCGCGTGTAGTCTCAAGCATGCCTAATGCTCCGCCGCATAAATCCGGATCAAGAACCAGATATACGGATAGGTCAACGACGGGGCGCATCAGTAGAAATCCTTGGCCTGAATGAGATTGAGTGCATCGATATATGCCACGGCAAAACTGCCGGGACCGCGTGCAACACCTGCCGCCTGCTGTGCGGCACGTTTGGCAAGAGCGCAGGCCGAAATAACGGCTTCCAACGGATGTTCGGTCTGAGCTATGAAGGCGGCAACCATAGCCGAAAGAGAGCAACCGGTGCCTACAACAGTTGTGGATTTGATCGATCCGCCGGAACACGACAGAATCTCTTTGCCGTCGGTTGCGTAATCGGTCTTGCCGGTCACACACACAATGGTGTCATATTCTCGAGCAAGCGAGACGGCAGCTTCAATTGCAGACTCGCTGGAGTCAGTGCTGTCTACGCCTTTTCCGCCTTTGCCGACACCGGCCAGAGCACGGATTTCCGAAGCATTGCCTCGAATCACGGAAGGATGCAAAGCCAAAAGCCCCTGAATCATTTTGTCTCGCCAGGGAATGACACCTGCTGCGACGGGATCCAACACCCAAGGAACGTTGTGTCTGACGGCACTTTTGGCAGCCAAATGCATGGCTTCCAACAGTTCCGGGCGCGGTGTGCCGACATTGATAATCAACGAAGACGCAATGGCTGCAAAATGAGCGGCTTCTTCCCGAGCAATAACCATTGCCGGAGAGGCGCCCATTGCTAATAGGACATTGGCGGTGATTTCCTGAACGACGTCATTTGTGATGCAGTGCACCAACGGAGCAATCTGCTTGACATGAAAAAGGTGAGTGGCAATGGTTTCCGGATCAACGGAACGGATTGCGGGAATGGATGCTTCTGACATGATGAATGAATAACTAAAAACAAGAAACTACAGGGATTCTATTGCGCGGGTGAGCATATACCCGGCCAAGACCAACAGCATGCAGGCAAAAATGCGTTTGAGCGGTTTGGTGTTGATGCTGTGAGCAACTTTGGCTCCAATGGGGGCAGTAAAGATACTGGCTAGAGCAACTGAAAATAGCGCGGGCAGATGAATATATCCGAGCATAACGGGAAAGGTGGGTAGGCCGGGTTCATTCCATCCCGTGAGAATGTAACCGATCGTTCCTGCGGCGGCGATGGGAAAACCCAAAGCGGCGGAGGTGCCGACGGCATCGTGCATTTTGACGTTGCACCACACCATAAATGGAACGGAAATGAATCCGCCTCTGGCTCCCACAAGGGCTGAAATAATGCCGATTCCAGAGCCGGCACCGAACATGCCGAGGTTGCCGGGCAGAGTGCGTTTAGCTTCAGGTTTGGAATTGAAGAACATTTTGAGAGCGGAAAAGCCGACGAAACAGACAAAAATCAGCGCAATGCCAAAGGTTGGCAAAAGGCTGGAGATTTTTGCTCCAATCATGGCGCCGACCAAGATGCCCGGCGAAACAGCACAGACGACATTCCACAATACAGCTCCTCGTTTGTGGTGGGCACGCATGGAGGAAAGTGATGTAAAAAGAATCGTGGCCAGTGAGGTGGCGATTGCGGTGTGGACGATCGCTGTATTGGGAACCCCGGCATGAATTAACAGCATGGTCATGAAAGGAGTGAGTACCATGCCTCCGCCGATGCCGAGAAGACCGGCTAAAAAACCGGTACACGCACCAAGACACAGCAGTGCGACAATGATTTCCCATGACATAGAAGTTGCTCCGCAAAATTGCCGAATGCGGGCAACATGATACCTGCGCGGAGAAAAGACGGACGAGGATGTTGAGGAAAATGTGCAGAGCAGAAATGAAGAAACCCTGTGGTTTCCGGCTACGTTGCCTGAACCGAAGGGTCAGGGTGGCCGCGGCTGGAGCGGAAAACGGAGCGGACAACGCGTGCCCGCTGCACTATCGGCTCTCGAGCTAAACAGCCTTGCACGAATGCATAGGTTAGGAACATTGGAGCCGCTGGTGAAACGTCACAGGGTATGCCCATATTATAGGAAAAGGCCGCTGTTTTTCAGCGGCCTTTCCGGAAATTTTACAAAAGCAGACTTTTGAACTTACCCTTCAAGGGCTGGTTCGAGTGCTTCATCGCATTTCATTCGAAGTGCGGCTACTCGGGAAACCGTTGCTTCGTCAACCGGTACCTGTCCGAGGCGACCGGAAAGAGAGTCAAAAGCAATCTGAAGCGATGCCATGACAGCCACACGTTCCGGGGTGAGGGATCGGTTGGCCGAGCGCACCTGGGACGCACGTGTATTGAGGATTTCTGCGGCGCTGCGAAGATTCTCAACGTCTTTTTCAGAAACCTCGAAGGGATACTCGCGATCCATGATGTTTAATTTGATGCGTGGCATGCTTGTAGACTCCGGTTTTTACCCAATGATGCTCAGAATTTCCGATTAAGCGGCAGGCTGCTGATCAGCGGTCAGGGAGACGATCAGCGCATCAATGCGGCTGCGCACGGCAGCGGATTCTTCCTCGAGCAATTCAACGGCAGCGTTCTTGTCTGCGAGCTGAGCCTTGAGGGCTGCATTTTCAGCCTTCAGTTCGTTGTATGCCTGTACGAGACGGGCGATGGAAGATTCGAGTTTGTCAAGCTGGTCGTTCATTTGGTACCTCGTTGGAGAGGTGCGTAGATGACATACGCACCTGTAAAAATTAATTGTTTGCGAATTGTGCCACTCAATCGAACGATTGTGCGCGGCTTTTTACGCGGAAAAACAAATTCAGTTGAATCCGAGTACGTCGGACATGGAGAAAAGACCGTTTTGCTTGTTCATGAGGAAACGAGCAGCCGTAATGGAACCTTGAGCGTAACCTGCGCGAGATCCGGACTTGTGGCTGATTTCGATGCGCTCACCAGGACCGGCAAATATGACGGTGTGATCACCCACCACATCGCCGCCTCGAAGCGCCGCAAAGCCGATGGTTCCGTCAACACGCTCGCCCGTGTACCCTTCGCGACTTAAAACGGCAACCGAGTCGAAATCAACACCACGTCCCTGCGCAACACAACGTCCCATTTCCAACGCAGTTCCCGAGGGAGCGTCGACCTTATGCTTGTGGTGCATTTCAATAATTTCGCAGTCGTACTGCGAAAGCATCGCTCCTGCGATTTCCAAAAGCTTGAAAACAGTATTGACACCAACGCTCATATTGGGGGCAAAGACTACAGGAATTTTCTCTGAGGCTCTGCTGATTTGATCCTTGCCTTCAGTGTCAAAACCAGTGGTACCGATTACTATGCCGACATGATGTTCAGTACAGACGGGCAGATAAGAAAGCGTGGCCTGAGGACGCGTAAAGTCAATCAGAACATCGGCTTTGGAAAGTTCGACGACATTGGAGGAAATCATCACTCCCGTGCTTTTTCCAAGATGGGCACCGGCATCCGTTCCGATTTCAGGAGCATCTGGCGCAGTCAGTGCTGCGACGAGTTCAAGATCGCTGCAAGCCAGTACTGCTTCAATAATGAGTTTTCCCATGCGGCCGGTCGCGCCGGAAACAGCAATTTTCATGACTAAATCCTTACTTCACTTCTTCACGAATAAGGGGAGTGGGTGCAAAGTCTGACGGTTGCCCCAAAATCAATTCATCTGCTTGTTTTTCTGTGGGCAGACGTCCGGCTTCGATTTTTGTCAGAATGTCATGCTCGTCGAAGTAAAGCGTTACGCGACGCATCTGAATGTCACCGTATCGAGGATTCAAATAGTAGGTGTAGTCCCAACGGTTACGATGAAATTGACTCTCAATGAGCGGCTCTCCCATCAAGAAGAGAACCTGCTGACGAGCCATGCCGACCTGAAGCTGATCGATCATTTCCTTGGTGACAAGATTGCCCTGGTGGACATCCGTTCGATAAACGTAACTGTTGAAATTGCAGCCGCTCAGTGCAATCAAACCGGCGGCAAGCGAAGCTGTAACAAGAAGAGTACGCAAGGACATGTGAGATATGGGTATGAGAACGCGTAAATCCGCGTAATTCAAAAACTTCCCATTATGATAGCGGTTATTGGCTTGATTTGAGCCTGTTGAGGGTTTGTCTATGAACGGAAACGAACACGAAATATCAGTGCCGGAAAAAGAACTCAAGAGTGTGGGTTTGAAGGCGACGGCACCCCGTATGCGCATTCTGGAGCTGTTTCAGAGAGCTCATGATGTTGGCACGGAGCGACATTTGTCGGCGGAAGACATCTATAAGCAGTTGCTTGCCGAGAATATTGAAGTTGGGTTGGCAACGGTCTATCGCGTGCTTACGCAGTTTGAAGCTGCGGGTCTTATTGTCCGTCACTACTTTGGGAATGATCGAGCAACGTATGAAATGGATGACGGCGCGCATCACGACCATATTGTCTGTACGCGCTGCGGGCGCGTTGAAGAGTTTGTGGATAAGGAGATCGAAAAGCGTCAAAAACAAATTGCTGCGCGGTTGGGGTTCGAGTTAGAAGGACACTCGCTGTCACTCTACGGAGTGTGCATGGATTGCAAAAATAAGGAAAAGACTCGTCAGAAATGAAGTCGCGAGGCACTCTACCCATGATCAAGAGAAAAACTTCGTAATCGCAAGCTGTAGCGGATAGACAAAAAGAATGAGGAAATTTATACAAAAACAGTATGAGAAGCTAAATCCCAGTTTGCGACGACTGATCAGTTACATGCCTCAGCACCGTTGGGTTTTGGGTGGAGCCGTCTTTTTCATGATATTGGCGGCGACTTCGTCGTCTCTGATAGCAATGCTTTTTGGCAAACTCACGGATCTTGGATTTTATGATCAACAGCCTTGGATCGTACTAGCTGCTCCGGTGGGATTGATTCTTGTCGCTTGTTTGCATGGCGGCAGCATGTTCATGAGCAATTATTTACTGGCTCGAGCAAGTCAATCCATACTTTTCAGATTAAGAGAGGAATTATTTGAGAAAATTCTCCACTGGTCTGAAGATGTGTACCAACGCAATATCACCGGAATAATTGCATCAAAGTTTGTCAATGAAGCAAATTACGCTTTGTCAGGGGCAGCCAAGTCCGCAATTATTCTGGTAAGAGACTCGCTTCAGATTGTAGGGTTGATTGCGGTTCTTGTCTGGCACGATATAACCCTGACGTTGGTCACAATCCTGATTGTTCCTGCAATCGTTTGGTTGTTGAAGTTCATATCCAACAAGATTCGATCCATTATGGCGAATTCTCAGCAGAGTATTGCCTCACTTTTGGTACGTGTCAAAGAGGGGTATGACGCTCGCACAATTATCAAGATCAGCAATACCTACGAGATTGAGGAGAAGCGATTTAATGACATCAGTCAATATGTTAAGACACTAAGTCTGCGGATGACCAAAGTGAGTGCAGTAGCGACCCCTGCAACGCAGTTTATCGGGGTGTGCGGAGTTGCTGTTGTATTGGTGGTTGCAATGATTGAGACCCAACAAGGGTTATTGACTTTGGGGGAGTTCATTACATTTCTAACGGCGATGATGTTGATTTTGCCGCCTTTGAGGAGAATCACGGGACTCAATTCTGCTTTTGTTGGAATGTCTGTGGCGGCTGAATCCATTTTCTCCACATTGGATGAATCTCGAGAGCGAGATGAGGGAACGCGGGAATTAATGGGGCTCAGATCATGCATTCAATTTGAGCATGTCTCTTTAAGGTATCCAGGCGCACAAAAGGATGCGGTGCATGATTTCACTCTTGATGTAAAGTTGGGACAAACCATTGCTTTGGTTGGTTTGTCTGGTTCCGGTAAGTCATCTCTGGTCAATTTATTGCCCCGTTTCTGGAATGCAACTTCAGGACGGATCTTGTTTGATGGTGTTGATACTCAGGAAGTAACGCTGGCTTCCTTGCGTCGTCAGATTGCCATTGTGTCTCAAGATGTGGTTATTTTCGACGGCACAATCCGAGAAAATATCGCCTATGGTTGCCCTCAGGCAACGGATGAAGAAATTGCGCGTGTTATTGAGTCTGCGGCTTTGACGGAGTTCGTAGAGTCTTTGCCCCAAGGGGTGAACACGCCTGTAGGAGAGAACGGAGGACGTCTTTCTGGAGGGCAAAGGCAGCGTATTTCCATTGCTCGAGCTCTGCTCAAGAATGCCCCGATTTTGATTTTGGATGAGGCTACCAGTGCTCTGGACGCAAAAAATGAATACAAAATCAAGGAAGCTTTGGCAAAGCTTATGATCGGACGAACGACCTTTATTGTGGCACACCGTCTTTCTACGATAGAGCATGCGGACGTGATCGTGGCCATGCAAGAGGGGCAAATCAAAGAGAAGGGATCCCATAGAGAGCTCATTGAGCGCAATGGACTTTATGCAAATCTGTGTCGCTTGCAGGGGATGGCCTTACCAGAAAATCACGTCAATGAATCACAGAGATGAGTTTTGATATTAAGAAAAAATTGGATCCGGATTTACTGCGCCTTGCGGAATATGCGCTGCCATACCGATGGAAATTATTGGGTGCAGCCTGCTGGATGGTAATTGTGGCTGGAACGACAGCCGTCACATCAAAGCTTCTGGGTATGCTGACCGAACAGGGGTTCTATGAGCAGGATACAAGCATGATTGTCATTGCTCCTGTAGCTCTGATCACGATTACGCTCCTTTATGCCGTAGCATTGGTGATGAGTAGCTATACCTTGACAAAGGTTAGTCAATCTATTTTGGTTACATTGCGTACGCAGCTTTTTTCCCGCATGCTGCGCTGGCCAATTGCGCAGTATCAAGAGTTTTCTTCAGGAGATGTTGGGTCTAAATTCATCAATGAAGCCAATATTGCGTTGAGCGGAGCGGCTCAGACGGCAATGGTTCTCGTAAGAGATTCACTTCAGGTATTGGCTTTGTTTTCTCTATTGCTGTGGCAAAACTGGCAACTGACGCTAGTTGCTTGTGTGGTTGGTCCATTGGCTGCATTTTTTTTAGGAATTATTCGACGGAAAACGCGGAAAGTTGTCAAAGAAAACCAAGAGGCGATTGCGAATACACTTTCTTGTGTTCAGGAGTCTTACCGCGCTCAACGAGTAATCAAGATTAGCGAGACCTACCAATTTGAGAAGGAAAAGTTTCACCGCATTAATGAGCGCATCAGGCGAACCACATTAGGACAGCTTAAGTTACAAGGAATGGGGACCCCAATTACTCAAATTGTGACGATGATGGGCGTTGCAGTAGTTGTCGGTTTTGCACTTGTTCAGGCACGTGAAGGATTATTGACGGTTGGGGAGTTCATCACATTTTTGTCTGCGATGTTGTTTTTGATGCAGCCGTTGCAGAACCTTGCAGGGCTCAATGCAACTTTTACTAGCATTAGTGTCGCTGCAAGAAGCATTTTCAACATGATGGACTTGCCCATGCAGGCTGATACAGGTTCAGTGGTACTCAGTCACGCACGTGGTGAGATTAAGTTTGAAAACGCACGCGTACGTTACCGTGGCAGTGACGCGAGTGCATTGGATGGTATCAATCTTTCAATTCGCTCCGGAGAGCACGTTGCATTAATCGGTCTGTCGGGATCAGGCAAAACAACGACAGTCAATTTGTTGCCTCGCTTTGTAGAGTTGGCGGAAGGCAGTGTCAAGATTGATGGCGTAGATGTGCGGGATTACACACTCGAAAGTTTACGTAGTCAGATTGCGATTGTGTCTCAAGACATAGTGCTGTTTGATGCAACGATTCGAGAAAATATTGCCTACGGATGTCCTGATGTTTCGGACGCAGATATTGAGGCTGCAATGAATGCGGCGGCGTTGACGAATTATCTGAAGAGTCTGCCTAATGGACTTGATTCTCCTGTGGGAGAAGGAGGGCGCCTTTTGTCTGGAGGACAAAAGCAGAGAATTTCTATTGCTCGAGCGATTCTAAAAAATGCACCGATTGTCATTCTGGATGAGGCGACTAGTGCGCTTGATAGCGAGTCGGAGTACAAAATTAAACAAGCCTTGGATCGATTGATGAAAGGGCGAACTTGTTTGATAATTGCTCATCGTTTATCAATGATAGACAGTGTTGACAGAATTGTTGCATTGAAAGAGGGACGGATTGTGGAAGAGGGGACGCCAACCGAGCTTCTTGTGAAGGGAGGAGTCTACGCGGAGTTTTGTCGTTTACAAAAAAATAACTGTTCATTCCATTCGGAATAGAAGATGAAGAAAAGTAAAGACCGAGCAATTTGTTTTAATTGCTCGGTTTTTCATATTTAGAACTTATAGAGAGCTTTTTAAAATTTTCTGTCCTTTGTCAAGATACCAAATGATAGTATTGCAGATGCCTTCCGAGAAGCTGACTTCAGGTTGCCAACCAAGATCATTCATGATCTTTGACGGATCTATTGCATATCGGAAATCATGCCCAGGCCGATCTGTGACGAAGGCCACAAGCTCGTTGTAATGGTGACCCTCCCAAGGGCGCAAGTTGTCAAGTAGATTGCAGATTTCTCCAACGATTTCGAGGTTGGTGCGCTCGTTATGACCGCCTACGTTGTAGGTTTCTCCAGCGACCGCATGATGATAAATCATGTCGATTGCTTTGCAGTGGTCACCTACCCATAACCAGTCTCGAATATTCTTTCCGGTACCGTATACGGGAATAGGTTGATGTGCAAGGCACTTACGGATAACTGTTGGGATAAGTTTCTCAGCGTGCTGCCATGGACCGTAGTTGTTTGAGCAATTTGAGATCGTTACATTCATGCCGTAAGTGTGTGCATAGGCAAGAACCAACATGTCCGAAGATGCTTTGCTCGAGGAGTAAGGACTTGAAGGGGCATAGGGCGTTTTTTCTGTGAAGAAACCTTCAGTACCGAGACTTCCGTAGACCTCATCTGTTGAGATATGATGGAAACGGGAACGCTTGAGGGTTCCTGTTTTCTTCCAATGCTTAAGGGCGGCATTAATTAAGACCCCAGTTCCTATGACGTTGGTTCGTACGAATCGCAGAGGATCCGTAATTGAATTGTCAACATGACTTTCTGCTGCAAAGTGAATGACACCTTGCACATCATAGGTGTCAAAGATAAGGTTAACGAGACCTTCGTTGGTGATATCCCCGAATACAGGGATTACATTAGGCATGCGTTGTTGTTCTTTTACAGCCTCAGGGTTTGCTGCATAGGTCATCACGTCAAGGTTAATGATGCGATATTTGGGGTGTTTATTGGCAAAATATTCGATAAAGTTTGCCCCAATGAAACCGGCACCGCCAGTGACCATGATGGTTTGCTCGAAGTTCATTTTTTTACTCTGATTTGTTGATGTTATTGGACTTGTCAAAATCATCAGGCAGAAAGTTCAAAGGAGCTTCTGCGTAGGTGCGAGACTTGGCTTCAAGTAGAGCCTTACGCCAATTTCTCGGATGAATATCGTATAGCTGTTCAATAGCAGAGAGATCAAGCACACTGTACTCTGGACGAACAGCTGGAGTTGGATAAGCTGATGTGGGAATCGGATTAAGTATTGCCTGAGCTTCAGTATCTTTGAGAATTTCCGAAGCAAAGTCGTACCAAGAGCATTCTCCAGAGTTGCAGAAATGCAGAAGATGCATTGGCTTTCGGTGCGCCCCTTTTTCATAAAGATCAAGCAGAGCCGAAGCAAGGTCTTCCGCAAGCGTAGGGGAGCCTTTTTGATCGTTGACAATTCTAAGGGTTTCTCGTTCGAACCCAAGTCGTAGTATCGTATGAAAAAAATTTTTTGTTTCGGGTCGCGACGAGTAGACCCAAGCTGTACGCACGATTACTCCGTGAGTGCCAGATTCAAGTAGGGCTGTTTCTCCGGCACGCTTCGTAAGGCCGTAAACAGACCTAGGTGAGGCAGAAGCATCTACCTCATAGGGTGTGGTGCTGTAGCCGTCGAAAACATAATCGGTCGAGACATGAATAATCGGTATACCTGTTTTTGCGAGAAGCCAAGGTGCGAATGCATTGGCGGCGTAGGCTTCAGTGGCATGAGTTTCAGCCTGGTCGACCTGTGTGTACGCTGCGCAGTTAATGATGCAATCAAATGGTGAACTGTATTCCGTAAAAAAAGCACGGATAGCTGATGGGTTCGTTATGTCGAGCATTTCTCGATTAAGCCCAACATAATGGAGTCCTCGTTTAAGTGCTTCATCTCGCACAGCTTTTCCTAGCTGTCCACTAGCTCCAGTGATGAGAATCATTTTAGATCCTCCATTCGGAAGACTGGATTGAGGCAGTATGTATTCCAGAAAGGTGCACAAGAATCCTTTACGGAGAATATTTGTTTGTCATTCGGAATTGACCAATCAATGCCGAGCGAAGCATCGGAAGCAAGAATACTGCCTTCAGAGTCAGGAGCGTAGAAGTTGTCGCATTTGTAGGCGAAAAGTGCAGTCTTCGATAGAACCGCAAATCCGTGAGCAAACCCCCGAGGAATATAGAGCTGACGATGATTATCTTCGGACAGACGCACGGCAACATGTTGGCCGAATGTGTGTGAACCTGCACGAATGTCCAGTGCGACATCAAGCACTTCGCCCTTAATGACGCGAACGAGTTTTGCCTGCGCTGCGGGTCCTTTTTGAAAGTGGAGCCCACGAATGACACCGTACTGTGAGAAGGATTCATTGTCTTGAACAAATTTACAGCAGATGCCAAGCTGAGCAAGTTTATTTTCATTCCAAGTTTCGGCGAAATAACCTCGAGTATCCTTAAAAATTTTAGGCTCAAGAATAACTACGTCAGGAATTTGAGTGTCGATTCGTTTCATTTTTATTCATCTCTCATTTCAGAAACCGCGGCTAGCGTACGGAGATGTTCTCGGTAGGGAGTCCCAGGCTTCATAGTCTGGAGTGATGCTTCAAAAGCGTTGCTGTTAATGAGTCCACGGCGCAGAGCGAGAGCCTCGATATATCCAGTAGGATTGCGGTGTTGGTGATATTCACTTGCCATCATGACGGAGGACTCGAGCAGAGAATCAGGAGTTCCAGCATCAAGCCATTTTGACTGTTTATTCATCCGAAGAGCACGAAGTCGACCTTCAGCAAGATAAATATTGTTCAGATCTGTGATTTCGAGTTCGCCGCGAGCTGATGGTTGCAGGTTCTTGGCATACTTAACAACATCTGCAGGATAGAAATAGAGTCCGACTGATGCCAGGTTTGAGGTTGGAACTTTAGGTTTTTCAACTAAACGTAGCACTTGCCCATCTTCTGAACAATTCGCGATGCCAAATCGCTCAGGATCTTTAACGGGGCACAATAGTATGTGCGCAGACTCGAGATTCTCTTTGGATACAATGCTTCGCAGTTCAGGCAGTTCATCGCCGAGTACGAAAATATTATCTCCAAGGATAAGGGCAACGGATTCGTCCAAGAAATCGTGCGCAATCAGGAAACATTCGGCAATGCCGTTGGGGTTTTTCTGTACACGATAGCTAAGGTGCACTCCAAAACGAGAGCCGTCTCCCAAAAGAGCTTCAATATTAGGCAGGTCTCGAGGCGTAGAGATAATCAGAATCTCCTGAATTCCTAGATCAACTAAAGTTGAAAGAGGATAGTAGATCATTGGCTTGTCGTAGACTGGGAGGAGTTGCTTCGACGTTGTGTTAGTGAGAGGGGCAAGCCTACTTCCGCTCCCTCCAGCAAGAATAATTCCTTTCATTATTGCTTTCCCTTTTTTTCTGTTGCTGGGTCTTGATTCGTCCACCAAAGACGGCTGTTGTAAAGACGTAAAATGGACTCAGGCAAAGGTTCTATGTCGGTTTCGAGAAATTCTTTAAGTCGCGAGATGCGATCAACACCAATCAAAAAGACACGCTGAGAGCTGTAGAATGGCTCTTCACGTACGATGAGCCGATTTGTGATGATCTTTCGGTTAAGAAACAATGCTTCGGGGATTCGGTATGAGAATCCTTCCTCCTGAGAAATTCTACAGAGATCAACCATGACTTCTGCTCGTGCAGCTTCCAACAGATACTGTTCATAGGGAGACCAGTTATGTAACCCCTTAACCATACGCCTTTCGGACCAATAGTCGACTGTGGGATAGAGTCGACGTAGCTCCGCATGGACTGCTTCTAATGCTTGGATGCGAGAGTGATCGGTGAGATCTTTGGGGCCTCCGATGAATCGATACAAGGCGTCTCTAAAGGTGGGTTGGAGCTCTTCTAGAATTCCGGGATCAACTGCATTGGGGCGATAAACACCGTCCATCAGTTCGGCATCCAATTTACAATACGATTCCACTTCATCGACTACACCGTCTCGACGTAGGTCTGCGATCATTTTTAGAAGACTTGTCGTCTCGGGGGATCTGCCTCCGAGTCCGGCAGTATTGAGTCGGTCATGGTAGCGTAGAACAATACGTCGATTGGGATGGATTTTTTTGTAGGATCGAATATTCATATCGTTGCGTGCATTGGTAAAAACTGTCAGACCAGGTTGCTCATCCAGAATGTTAAGTTCCTTGGCTCTGTCAGCTTTTTGTGCAATTGCTTTCATTCGATATTTATTTAATTCATCTTTAAGTTCAAGAACTTGATATTCTG
>DXSO01000003.1:29939-38553 GCA_019410445.1 Sutterella sp. | reverse complement strand
GCGTTGGCTATCTAAGAAAGCTGGCGGCGAGTTGGATATCGACGTCGTCGTTGGAAAAGATTTTCCTCTAGATCTCACGCCATATAAGCTGATCTTGCAATGCGGCGGATGTGTTGTCACCCGTCGACATATGCTGACTCGCCTTGCACAAGCAAAACGCCAAAACGTGCCGATGACCAATTACGGTGTGGCCATCAGTCATCTGCAAGGCGTCCTGAGTCGAGCTTTAGAACTTCACCCCGAAGCCTTAAAGGCGTTTAGTCAGGCTCGAGAAGAATTTTCCAAACAAAGCTGATTTCTCATTTTTTGCCAAATTTCTGTCTTATTGGCCACGTATGCATCTGCAAACGCTAGAAAACATTCTGACTAAAGAGACCTTTACTGATGAAGAGCTTTTGAGTTTTCTCGCACTCAATGAGCCCGAATGCTGTAACCGTTTGTGGCGCGAAGCCTACGATCGCACCACACGCTCACACGGCAACGCGCTATGGTTTCGAGGACTCATAGAAATCAGTAACTACTGTGTTTATGACTGTCGCTATTGCGGCATTCGCAAAGGAAACCACCAAGCCTGTCGCTATACGTTGAGCTTGGATGAAATCGTTGAAGCCGCCCGTTATGCCGTCCGCGCTGGTTACGGTTCTGTTGCACTGCAAGCCGGTGAACGTACCGATGAAAAATTCATTTCGTTCGTCGAGCAAGCATTGCACCGCATTCATCTTATGAGTGTCGAAGAAGGGATCAGCGAGGGTTGCGGCATTACATTAAGTTTTGGTGAACAAACAGAGGAAACTTACGAACGCTGGGCTCAGGCCTCTGGTAATCGCAACGCGTTGCGTTACCTGCTTCGGATCGAAACAAGCAATCTGCCGCTTTTCAATTATCTGCACTCCGGCAAAGGCGGCGCACAAAAGACCTGGCAAGCCCGATTAGACGCACTTGCGTGTTTGCGAAAATTAGGCTACCAGGTTGGTACAGGCGTTATGATCGGCATTCCCGGACAAAGTCTCGAAGATCTCGTGCGGGACATCCGCATGTTTGAGAAACTGGATGTCGACATGCTCGGCATGGGACCTTACCTTGTCAGTCATGGCGGAGCAATGATTGCCGACGGCATGATGGCCAAAGAGCCGCTTTTGACTTTAACGCGAAACATGCTTGCTGCCACCAGACTTGCGTTGCCAACTGTAAATATGGCCGCTGCTACGGCTCTAGAAACACTCACTGCTGGCGGCCGCTCTCTAGGAGTACTGTCTGGCTGCAATGTGATCATGCCGAATGTCACGCCTCAGCGCACTCGTGCAAACTATCAGCTCTACGACAATAAACAGGGCACTGAGTCCGAAGCTGACAGCAATATCCTGCTCGAACACGAGCTCGAAACCGTTACGGGACGAACGATCGGCCGCCATCAGTTCGGTTCATCACTGCATTTTCGAAACCGAAAGGGACTTCCTGCTCATTGAGCATAAAAAAGCGCGCCATGAGGCGCGCTTTTTTCAAATCACTGTATCAATAACCTTTCACAAGCAAAGATATAGTCTTTGACTCCGGAAACTTCATCAAAAATCAACGAGAAACCATTGGTTCTGGCCCATTGACCTATTGGCACACCTCCGTTGTAGCCTGTACTCACCAACATAGCCTGCATTCCTGCCGCTTTAGCAGCCCACGCATCATTTTCTGAGTCTCCCACCATCACTGCCTCAGCTGGGGACACGCCCACCTTCTCACAGGCAAGCAACAACATGTCAGGCGCTGGCTTCGGATGGTTTGTATCGTCTCCCGCTACCAAAGCATCCAAATGCCTGCCTAGTCCAGAACGTCTGAGAAACTGTTCCGTGACTTGCCGCATTTTGTTTGTAACGAGCACCGTTTTAAATCCCTTCTCATGCAATGCCTCCACCGACTCGAAGGCTCCTGCATAGAATCTTTCCTCCGGCAACTCATCGCTCATCATTTCTCTGGCGTATGCCTGCAAAAGCTGCAGCACATTCTCTGAGGTCAACTCTACATGCCGAGCCACACAAACACGCTCAATCAGTGCTTTAGCTCCCTTGCCGACCATCTCAGCGATTTCGTTTTCCAAAAACTCTCGCAATCCTTTGTTCCGCATTACACGGTTGATCGCCTCGGTAAGCACCGGCACAGAATCCACCAAAGTGCCGTCCAAATCAAAGAAAACAGCTTTAATGGGCGTCCTAGTTGTAGGTGCTGGATTGAACTCAAGGACCATGTCGAACCAACGGGCTCCACCATGCTGAGACTCGGACACACCAAGAGGCACAAAACCGAATTTTGCATAGTAGTGCAGCAAATATTCCTTGCAGGTGAGCGTTAAACCACGACGCCCCTGAGTTTTTGCCAATTCAATAAAAGCCCTGATTAATTTGCCGGCATAGCCCCTGCAACGGTATTGAGGCAGGATATCGAGACCAAAAATGCTCTGCCAGGAGCCATCAGGACAGTGCAAGTCCGCCTTCTCAAACATGATGTCCTCGATATAAGGCTCTCGAGTCACCATCCCATTGATAAAGCCAACTGGGTGTCCATCGTCCTGCAGAATCAAAAAATGATCAGAAAACGCAGCCAATCTCGCCTCAAAACGCTCCTTTGTCGCAGCTTCGGCGACAGGAAAACACGCCGCCTCAATTTCGGAAAGCAACTCAAGATCACCCATTGTTGCCTTTCGGATGCTGAGCTTATCCGTACCTGTCGGCATTGCATCCCCCTTCATCATTCGAACTTCTGTCCCTGCTCACGGGTTGTCAGGAATTGCACTTGAGGCCAATGCTTCTGGGTAGTCATCAGGTTATAAATACTCGTGGCCATGTAACACAGATTACCTTCACTGTCTCGGGCCAAACGGTTGGACTGCTCATCACAGAAATCTTTCTTGGTCTTTTCGTCAGGGAATACCAACCAACGAGCTGTCGAAACATCTGTGGACTCGTAAATAGCGTCCACCTTGTACTCTGTTGCCAAGCGCTGAGCCACAATTTCAAACTGCAATTGCCCCACGGCTCCCAGCATCAGATTACCGAACTCACCCTCAAACACTTGAATCGCGCCTTCTTCACCCAGTTCCTTCAATCCCTGATGCAATTGTTTGCCCTTGAGCGGATCGCGAGCGCGTGCCGAACGGAACAATTCCGGTGCAAAGTATGGAATCCCGGTAAAGCCAAGTGTTTCGCCCTCGGTAAGAGTATCGCCAATATGCAATTGACCATGGTTATAAATACCAATGATGTCGCCGGCGTACGCTTCTTGCATGTGAACGCGTTCATTGGCCATGAAGGTTAAGGCATTGGCAATTTTCATTTCTCGACCTTCACGCACGTGCTGAACCTTCATGCCTGGCTGATATACACCGGAACATACGCGGAAAAACGCAATACGGTCGCGATGTCGGGGATCCATATTGGCCTGGATTTTGAAGACAAATCCCGTAAAAGGTTCCTCAAGCGGATCAACAGAACGGGATCCAGCATCTCGCGGCTGAGGCTCAGGAGCCCAATCCACCAATGCTTCGAGTACGTCTTCCACCCCAAAGTTATTCACACCCGAGCCAAAGAAAACAGGACTTTGCTGTCCGGCAAGAAACGCTTCCAGAGAAAAAGGCTCGGTCGCACCTTCGACAAGCTCTACAGCCTCACGCACAGGGGGCATTTCCATCGGGAACAACTCGTCTAGGCGAGGGTTGTCCAGTCCCTCAATCAATTCCGTTTCTTTTGCAAGTTTTTCGGTACCCGGAGCAAAACGCACAAGATGATTTTTCCTTAGATTGAAAACTCCTCGGAAAGTCTTGCCCATACCAATCGGCCACGTGATCGGCACGCACTGCAGTTTCAAAACGGATTCGATTTCTCCCAACAGATCCAAAGGATCGCGAACTTCGCGGTCAAGCTTATTGATAAACGTGATAATGGGAGTGTTGCGCATACGGCAAACATTCAACAGTTTGATTGTTTGCGCTTCCACACCTTTGGCGGCATCAATCACCATCACAGCCGCATCCACGGCCGTAAGCACACGATACGTGTCTTCAGAAAAATCTTCATGCCCAGGGGTATCAAGCAAATTAATGATGTGGTCCTTGTATTCGAACTGCATCACTGAACTTGTCACCGAAATACCGCGCTGCTTTTCTACTTCCATCCAGTCGCTAGTGGCATGACGAGCAGCCTTTCGTCCCTTAACTGCTCCAGCCATCTGAATGGCGCCGCCGAAAAGCAACAGCTTTTCAGTCAAAGTCGTTTTACCCGCATCAGGGTGAGAAATAATGGCAAAAGTGCGACGGCGACGCACTTCTCGTAAAAGCGCTTGCTTGGACATGTATGAGAAATCTGATGAAAAAAAGAATGTGCAATTGTCTTGCTCTTGCACACACAAGCAACGGCCCGTCGAGCAGACTTTCTTCAAAGCACTCGCACGGGCCAAGTTTATTTTGATAGGGTGCGCTATTTTCGCCTATTTCGACCGTTCCTGCCAACCAAAAACTCTGACTTTTCAGGTCGCTTCAAGGCATTAGCACACTTACTTTACCTATCAGGGGCGCTTTTCAAGCAGGGGATCGGTTACCCCCTGAACACCAACCAACAGCAGTGAGGTAAAGAAGGCCAACTGGGCTCCCAGGTATCCATCTTTGGGATCGTACCACTCCTTCACATTGTGATTGAATCCTTCTGCGCCACCGCCACCCAGAGTCGTTGCCGGAACACCGCAATGGATTGCAATATTGTGATCGGTAGAAGCCGCATCGTATTTTTTGAGTTCGATGCCAAGTTCATTCATTGCAGCGCGAGCTGCCTGCAAAACACTGACATCATTGGATTGCTGTCCACCTGGACGATGTCCGATCGGCTCAAGCGTCAGCTTGACCGCATTGTCGCCTTCCGCCCCCCAACGTGCGTTTTCTTCAGCACACGCTTGTTCAATCAATGGAAGGATCTGAGCTTCAACTTCTTCAAGTTCCTTGCCGCCAGCACTGCGCATATCAAGTTCCATTTCACAATGCGCGGCAATCGAATTAACAGTTGTGCCTCCGACAATCGTTCCACAAGTAAACGTTGTGCGGGGATTTTCACACGGACGAACATCCGCAATTTTGGCAATAGCGCGTCCCATAGCGTGAATAGCCGATGCGTAACCAAAATTCTTCCAAGAATGTCCGCCGGGGCCATCAAAGTGCACACGATAACGCTTAGACCCGGTCGCAGCATACAAAACACGGCCGATATCCACGCCGTCGACAGAGATGAATCCGTCTATATGCATACCTGACTTGAAGAATAGATATTTGGATCCTCGCAGATCACCGTTACCTTCTTCACCAACGGTGCAGACAAAACAAATATCCCCCACCGTTTGAATCTTCTTTTCCTGAAGAGTACGCAACACCTGCAGATTCACAGCCAAGCCTCGGGCATCATCACTAATGCCTGGAGCGTGATAAATCCCATTTTCTTCTCGCACTTTGACATCAGTTCCAGCAGGGAAAACCGTGTCCAAATGCGCCGCCAACACCAAGGTTGGCCCAGTTCCCGTACCGGGTCGACGCGCGATTACATTGCCTTCGGGGTCAACCACAACATCAGTAAGCCCCAACTCTTTAAACCGACGAACCAGTTCCTGAGCACGAACCTCCTCATGAAAAGGCGGAGCCTCAACCTCCGTGATAGCAATCTGATCGGCAAGCGTCAGTTTCTCATCACGAAGAATTGCAGCAAGCGACTCCTTGATTTCCGGACAAGCTGCGAGCTTATCAGCCACTGCAGTGACATTTGCAAGTACCGGCGGCAACTGTTTGGGATCCATCGTTATTTTCTCCAAGAGGATGAAGTCATCAATAGGCGTACTGTAGCCGAGTTTTTCTTTATCTGCAGTATATGACTCTGAAGCTATACAAGCAGTGATATTCGGGATAAACCACCACCGATTCTCCGTCTCAAGTCAACGCTTCAGTCCCAACCCTGCAAATGCTGCAGCCATCGCTCCTGTTGACGCTTTTGAAGCTGCTGGCGATTGATTTTTAGATCGCACTACTGTCTTCGACGCTCTTGAACCGCCTGCCTTATCCGTACTGCGCATCGATAAACTAATTCGCTTGCGTTGCACGTCCACATCCATTACACGCACACGGACAATGTCTCCCACTTTCACAATTTCTCTGGGATCCCTCACAAATCGATCAGCAAGCTCCGATACATGAACCAAACCATCCTGATGCACGCCAATGTCAACAAATGCTCCAAAGGCCGCAACATTGGACACTACACCTTCGAGCATCATGCCGGGTGTTAGATCTTGAATTTCGTGAACACCTTCTTGGAATTTGGCTGTTTTGAATTCCGGACGTGGGTCTCGCCCTGGTTTTTCCAGTTCTTTAATGATATCTGTCACCGTCGGTAATCCAAATTTTTCGTCGGTGTACTCCGAAGGCTTTAACTTTGCAAGTACTTCGTGATTACCAATAAGCGCCTTTACCGACAGTCCCGTCCTCTGCACTATGCGCTGAACCACAGGGTAAGCTTCTGGATGTACTCCTGAAGAATCCAAAGGATCCTGAGCATCCGGAATTCTCAAAAAACCAGCTGCCTGTTCAAATGTTTTCGGCCCAAGACGCGGAACATCAAGTAAATTCTGTCTAGCCACAAAAGCACCGTGAGCTTCTCGCCAGCTGACAATTGACTTAGCTTGCAAAGAAGTCAGACCTGCCACACGCATCAACAACGCCGCTGAAGCGGTGTTGACATCCACACCAACGGCATTGACACAATCTTCAACAACAGCATCGAGCTTACGCGCTAAGTCAATCTGATTTACATCATGTTGGTATTGACCAACACCAATGGCTTTCGGATCAATTTTCACAAGCTCCGCCAAAGGATCCTGAAGGCGTCGAGCAATTGAAACTGCTCCACGGTAACTCACGTCCAAATCCGGCAATTCAGCAGCGGCAGAAGCCGAAGCTGAATACACTGACGCCCCTGCCTCACTAACCACAACCTTGGTTATGCCCAACTCGGGATGACGTGCAATCAAATCCGCAGCCAGCTTGTCAGTTTCCCGACTTGCTGTGCCATTGCCGATAGAAATCAGCTTCGACCCATACTTACGGGCAAGATTAACCAATGTATGAATCGATCCATCCCAATCTCGGCGCGGTTCATGAGGATAAATAACCGTTGTATCAAGCACTGCTCCCGTTTCCGAAATCACCGCTACTTTCACACCAGTTCGAATGCCGGGATCCAACCCAATCACTCCCTTGTGCCCAGCAGGAGCTGCCAGCAGCAAATCCTTCAAATTAGTACCGAAGACAGCAATAGCCTCACTTTCAGCTCTCTCGCGCAATCGAGTAAGTAAATCTGCCTCTACGGAAGCCAAACATTTGACACGCCAACACCAACGCACCACCGTAGACAACCAGGCATCTGCGGGACGACCAAGATTTTTGAGGCCGTGACAATCGGCAATAATCCGCTGACAAGGATGTACCGGCAAGGCTTCTTCCTCTTCAGTCAGCAAAACCTTTACGGTCAATACCCCTTCCTGACGTCCTCGGAAAACAGCCAAAGCCCGATGCGACGGTACTCCTTCAATAAGTTCGCCGTAGTCAAAGTAATCCTTGTACTTAGCTGCCTGAATTTCCGCTTCTTTTTCTGGAACAACCTTGCTGACGAGATATGCCTTCTTCCAGAGGAACTCACGCAACTCCTCAAGCATGTCTGCATTTTCAAAGAAAATTTCCGCCAGAATGTCTCGTGCCCCATCCAAAGCGGATCTTTCATCCTTTACGCCTTTTTCTGCGTTGACAAACGCAGCGGCCTCAATTTCAGGGTTCAAATTTGGATTTTTCCAAAGCATTTCAGCCAAGGGAGCTAACCCTGCTTCACGCGCAACTTGTGCTCGGGTACGCCGTTTAGGTTTATAAGGCAAATACAAGTCCTCGAGGCGCTGTTTTGTGTCTGCCGCCCAAATGTCTCGCTCTAACTCTTCCGTTAGTTTTCCACTTTCCGCCAAAGCAGCCAAAATGCTTGCACGACGTTCTTCGAGTTCTCGTTGGTAAATCAGTTGCTCCTGCAGCTCTCGAAGCTGTGAATCATCCAGCCCTCCCGTAACTTCCTTACGATAGCGGGCAATGAAAGGCACGGTCGCCCCCTCATCAAGCAAAACAACAGCAGAGTGGACCTGTTCAGGACGGGCATTGATTCCCTTGGCAATGCGAATTTCAATGCTTCGGAGCACGTCAGTTGTCAATTCAGTCATTTGATGTAAACAAGGCAAAAAAATGCCGCCGTGACTGCCTTTTCGCTCCATCATCGACGGCCAACAAAATACAACTCAATTTTTGAGCAACTCGAGTTTTTCAAGAATGATTCGTTCAAGAATATCCTTGTCCTTTTCAGCCCATGCCCGTTCAATCAAAGAACGAAGCGCTGCAGGCACCTGCGGTTCTTCCGCGGCATAGTAGGAAAACGTCACTGCCGGAAGCTCCTTGTCCGTTGTTTTGATTTCCATGCGCAACAATGAAGATGGATAATCTTTTGTTCCCTGCACATGGAATTCAAGAATTTTCGCCGACTCATTGAGGTAAACAACCTCATTGACC
>DXSO01000003.1:2546-29929 GCA_019410445.1 Sutterella sp. | reverse complement strand
GGTGACTTCCGAAATCCAGAATGCGCTCAAACACAGTATCTGGCCGATCTCCTGCTCCGGCCTTGATATGACTGTTCTGAATTTGTTCGTTGAATTTCTCCGGTTCACGCACAAAACGCATCAGCCCACTCCAAAGAACTCCCTCATCAACAACCTGAGCAATCTCTGGAGTCAATGTCTGCGTATGGGCGTAAATTTCCTTAAATTCATCCGCGTTATCACGCGTATCCGTTTTGATCTTTTCTGTCATTTCATATCATCGGGTTTTTGCCCCCGCCCCGATACGTTTTTCAAGCCATTGACTATAACGGCTCATCACCAGCGAACAAACAAAATAGATGGCCGCCACGAAAATATAGCCTTCACGGAAAAAATCACGCCAATTGGCATCACCCAAGGCCAACTGCAGGCTTCCAGTCAAATCAAACATGGAAACAACTGTCACAAGCGATGTATCCATGAACATAGACAGCAAATTATTGACAAAGGCTGGAATCACCGCAACCAAAGCTTGAGGAAGAATAACGTAGACATAGCGTTGGACAATATTCAAACCCAGTGAATCCGCTGCCAGAAACTGTCCCACAGGCACCGTCTGCAAACCACCTCGAACCGTCTCGGCCATATATGCGGCCTGAAAAAGAATAATGCCTCCTGCCACTCGCCAAAACGGGTCAATGCGGACACCACTTGGCAATAGAAGCGGAAAGACAAAACTAGCCACAAACAAAACCGTGATAAGCGGCACGCCTCGCACAAGTTCAATATACCCTGTCGAGAGAACGCGCAATAAACTCAAATCACTGCGCCGCCCAAGTGCCAGCAAAATACCGATCGGAGTCGAAACACCGATACCCAATAACGTCAAAATAACGGTCAGCGGCAATCCGCCCCAACTATCCGTCGGCACCGCTGACATGCCGGCAAAGCCGCCATACATCAACCCAAAAAAGACAATAAAGGCACCTACCCATCCCACAATCAAGGCACGCGCCCCCTGTCGGTTCCAAAATCGCGGACAAGCTGACACAACCAGCATCAGAATAATGGCCACTGTTGCCAAGGCCGGACGCCACTGTTCTTCGTATGGGAAACGACCAAAAATAATAAGCCGCCATTTTTCGGTCACAAATCCCCAACACGCACCATTGGTTTGATAGCAGGCATTTGGATCAGCACGAAAAACCGCATCGAGTACCGCCCAATCAACCAATCGCCACAACACGAGAGCCAACACAAAACAAGTAACAACAGTAATCCCTGTTGCCTGATTCGAATAGAAAAAGCGCTCTCGAATTTGATCAAAAACTGTTTTCTTCAATCCCGCAGGAGTTGTATGCATGCCTAACTCCTTTTAGCGAGGTGCTCGCATCACACGAGAATTCAGCGCATTCATCAGTACGCTAATAATTAAATTAAGAAACAGATACACGGCCATAATGATCACTATCACTTCCAAGGCTTGCCCCGTAATGTTGATCGAGGAATTACCCACGGCAACGATATCCGGATAGCCAATTACAACCGCCAAGGATGAATTTTTTGTCAAATTCATGAATTGACTTGTCAATGGCGGAATGGCTAACCGCATTGACTGCGGAAAAACAATGTAACTGATGACCTGTGAGCGCGTGAGTCCAAGTGCCAATCCTGCACTCCATTGCCCTTGTTTCACAGCCAGAACACCAGCACGCACAATTTCAGCAATGGCCGCTGACGTGAAAAATGTCAGTCCCAGCCACAAAGCCAGAAACTCAGGAGAAAGTGCCGCACCTCCTTCAATCATGAAACCAGATACGACAGGCTTGCTCCAACCTCCATAAAAACCAAAAATCAGCCAGACAATCAATGCAACGCCAATACCGGCCACAAACCCCAGAAGTCCTGCCACCAGATCGGTCACTTGTCTGCGCTTAATCTCTCGAACCAAAAGCGCTGATAACACACCTGCAATCAAAGCTGCAATTCCCGCCAGTCCCGTTTGTTCGGGCACAGCAAACTGCAACCCCGCTTTGGAAAGCAAGGCCCAGGACCCCGCACGCAATGGTTCAGTACTTGTCGGCAACAGTTCCGTCAGCAGCATATACACTGCAAAAAGCTGAATAATGAGCGGAATATTTCTGTAAACCTCAACATGCGCAGTCCCTAAAAAACGCAAAATTGGGTGGTGAGACAACCGCATAATCCCGACAATGGCTCCGAGCACCATCGCTGTCACGATGGCAAATGCCGCCACACGAATCGTATTTAATATGCCGTTGAGAAATGCCAACCAGACTGGCTTTCCCGAATCAAATGGAAGCAGAACTTCGCCGATTTCAAAATTCGCAGCTCCATTTAGAAAATCAAAACCACTACGAATGCTCCGTTCAGTTAAATTGTTGGATACGTTTTGCACCAACACCCAAACAAAGGCGACCAAAACCGCCATCACCACCAACTGGATTCCCCACTGACGGCGTCGCCTGGAACTTTCTCTTCGCTGGTAGGCAGCATCTCCTCGCTGCTCTTCGATATGCATTTTTCTATTCCCGCTTAGGGTGATCAATTCTCAGAGAAACAGATTTTAAAGAGAAAAGCCGCGGCAAGTCTGTCATTAGACTTTCGCCGCGGCCTAGGATGCCTAAAAATAAATCGGCCTTCTGGGCGCGTGCTGCAACAACACGCACCGAGGAACTTATCGAATCGGGGGCACGTACATCACGCCGCCCTTGGTCCACAAGTTATTCAGACCGCGGGGCAAATTGAGTTTGGTTCCCGGGCCAAAATTAGCTGTCCAACTCTCGCCGTAGTTTCCAACCTGCTTGATAATGCGATACGACCAGTCCTTATCAAGTCCCAGCAATTTACCCGTATCGTCTCCACTGCCAACTAAACGCATGATCTGCGGAACTTTACTTGTTGCGCGCAATTGGTCAACATTGGCCTTCGTAATGCCATTTTCTTCGGCTTCGACCATCGTATAAAACGACCAGCGAACAATCTGGAACCATTCATCATCACCACGACGAACGGACGGACCAAGAGGCTCTTTGGAAATGGTCTCAGGCAGAATTTCAAAGTCGTCCGGATTACGTGCACGAGTGCGCGCACCAGCCAAATCGCTCATATCCGTCGTATACACCTGACAGCGGCCAGAAATAAAAGCTCCCTGAGTTGCCTCAGTCGTATCGAACATAACTGGCTTGTACTTCATGTTATTGGCCGCAAAGTAATCAGCCATAGCTTGGACAGAGCTCGTGCCAGACTGCAGGCAAACAGTTGCACCATTCAACTGTTTGGCACTCTTGACACCAAGCTTCTTGGGAACCATAAAGCCCTGACCATCGTAGTAGTTGATCGCAGCAAAAACCGCACCCTGAGAAGCATCTCGTGTCAGCGTCCAGGTGGTGTTGCGCGCAAGAATGTCGATTTCACCCGATTGCAATGCCGTAAAACGTTGCGGCGAGGAAAGCGGCACGAACTTGACCTTTTGTGCATCACCCAATACGGCAGCAGCGACAGCTCGGCACGTGTCCACATCCAAGCCCGTCCACTGACCCTTGCTGTCAGCACTGGCAAAACCAGGAGCTGCAGTATTCACTCCACAGATTACTTGACCGCGCGCCTTGACTGCATCCAAAACAGGACCGGCACTGGCGGCCGAACAAAATGCAAGCAAAGCTCCCATCGCACAAACTGTCTTGACGTACATTTCCTTATTCCTTTGTAACGCGTATCAGTCCAAGAAAGCAGACAAAAACAGGCGTCTTTCAGTGTGAATAAAAATTTCCCATGCCGGCTTATCCATTGCCTCAGCTCAAAAAGTTTAGCTTTGAGAGTCTTCTTCTCCAAATGTTGTTCAAGCTGATTTTCCAACTCTTGGCACAAATCAAGCCGTCTGAGCACTTTCTCCGATGTCACAGAGCAACTTGAGTTAGAGAATTTTTTTGAGCCTGATAATCGATTGTCACTGACATCGCTTAGGTAAAATACGGAAACTTGTTGATTACTTTGGATTTTTATGACTTTAGGCGTTCAACTTTTCTGCCTTTTGCTTCTTGTTTGTGTCGGTGGATTCTTTTCTTTCGCCGAAATCAGTCTTGCAGCAGCCCGCAAACTTCGTCTGCGAGCCATGACAGAAGAAAATGTTCGCGGAGCCGCTCGAACGTTACGCACTAAAGAAAATCCCGGACGTTACTTTTCCGTTATTCAGATCGGCAACAACATGGCTGCCATCATGGGTGGCATTGTCGGTGAATCCGCTTTCTCCCCATATTTCACTGCAGTTTTTCGCTATGTTTTATCCCCGGAGTCTGCAACACAACTGGGATTTATCTGCTCTTTCTTGTTGATTACGTGCGCCGTTGTCCTTCTATCGGATCTGCTGCCCAAACGTTTGGCTATGAATAACCCCGAACGAAACGCCATCATGGTGTCCATGCCGATGCACATTATCGGTCTTGTCCTAAGTCCGTTAGTGTGGGTCTTCGACAACGTAGCCAATGCCGTGTTAAAGCTTCTTGACATCCCGCTTGTCCCCAAAGATAAACTCACTTCTGATGACATTCTTGCCACGGTGAGTGCTGGCAGTGACCAGGGGATCATTGCTCCGACTGAACAAGCCGTTATTGAAAATGTCTTCAATATGGAAAACCGTCCGGTGACTACAGCCATGACCGCTCGGGAATCCATCGTTTACTTCACCTTAGATGAAAGCGAAGCAGACATCCGTAAACAAATCAACCAAAATCCCCATAACTATTTTCTGGTTTGCGATGGAGACATTGATCACGTCATTGGCTTTATCGACAGCAAGGATGTGCTTCGTCGTCTATTGGAAGGCAAGCCTATTTCAATTACGGAACAGGGACTTGTTCAGCAAGTACAGTTTGTGCCCGATACGTTGACATTGTCCGAGCTACTGGAAATGTTCCAACGTTCCCGCGGAGACTTTGCCGTAGTACTCAATGAATATGCATTGGTTGTTGGCATTGTGACCCTCAAGGATGTCATGAGTACCGTAATGGGAGAATTGGTTCTCACACCGGACGAGAGTCAGATTATTGAACGCGATGATCACAGTTGGCTTGTAGACGGAGCCACTCCGACAGTGGATCTCGTCTATACGCTGGACTTAGACGAGCTGCCCGATTCACAAAATTATGAAACCGTAGCTGGCTTCATGATGTATATGCTTAGAAAAATTCCCAAACGCACGGATCGCTTTGACTGGGGCGGTTATCGCTTTGAGGTGATTGACGTTGATGCCAACAAGATCGACCAGGTTCTTGTGAGTCGTATAACGGATTCGGATAAAAAACGTGCATCCTGAGCAATCGAGGCGGTGATTGGCACTTTCCTCATCTCACTTAATAGCCCCCCCCCCGAAAAACGTTTTACACCAGATTAGAGCTGTTGTCGTTGAGTTGTGCGTTCCCATAGACACGCACAACTCCGGGGGTTTCTGAGGTCAAAATTTTTTTCTACAAGTGCATTCAGCTTCAAACAAATACTGATTGCTCTCGCTCGTTTCGCACTTCTTGCTCAAAAACGCTATTTCATCCAAGGCGCTTTTTCTTCACAAAGCACACCGTCGGTCATGGTGAACGCATCCAAGCTGCCACACTTGCTTTGCACACAAATAAACGTCATGGATTCATTTTTGCCGGCGTGAATAGCACGCTTTCCTTCGGGGCCCACTCGAAACCAATCACCTGCCTTAATTGTGTGGATTTCTCCGTCGATCCAAATCTCACCACAACCTGAAAGAACGCCATAAAGTTCTTCGTTTTGTTTATGCATGTGGACAAATGGCACTGCCCCGCCAGCTGGCAAGCGATTGATCGATACTTCACATCCCGTCAAACCCAGTTGATCATGAAGTTCCACTCGAGGAGCTTCTTTCACGGAAATCAATTCAAAATTGTCAGTCATTGATATCTCCTAAATTTGCGTTATGCATTGGCTACAGGCCCCTGATAGGTACCCTCAGTCTGAGGATTGAAAATTTGCACGCTCTTGGCTAATAACGCTTCGAGTACCGCCAATTCTTTCTCTCCTAACTCTTCTGTGATTTTGCGGTGCATTTCCTCGGTAATCTCAGCAAATGCCTCTTCCAATGCTTCTCCCTTCTGAGTCAACCTTAAGCGCAACAAACGTGCATCCTCTGGATCTGCTTCTCGACGCAAATATCCGGCTTTTTCCAGTTTCCCAGCTAATACTGATACTGTTGATTTGGTACGCCCCGTCTGTTGTGCAAGTTCTGTGATCGTGAGCGCATTTCCACCAAACAGATGAACCAGAAGATTTCCATGAGACGGAATGAGATCTTCGATACCACGCTTTCGCATTTCATTGACAATAAAAGAACTCGTACCCGCAATCAGAAGACCCGCCAAAAATGGCACCATGGTCTGTTTGCTTCTCGCCATTTGGATTCTCCAACCAATTGTTCGACATCGAACAGAATCCTACCACCATCCTTTGTTCGATGTCGAACAATTTAAATTACTTCATAAAAAAAAGCGCTTCTTGAAAGAAGCGCTTTGAGTTCACTTACCCAAAATATGGAACGTCTTTATGCAGTCTTTTTGCGAGTTGCTGACTTCTTAGGAGCCACCTTCGCTCCTTCCTCTCTGGGAGGAAATTCAAAGCCTAATTTTTTCTCCTTGGTATTCCAAACCAAATATGCTTTGAATTTACGTTTTGTACGTGCAGATACAAAATCCGTCAGTAAATCACTTTTCCCCTGAGTAAGAATGAGCCGAGCTTGCTGCTCATCAATATTTTGCTGCAGAATCGTGTGACTAATTCGGAAATCACACTTCTTGTTGTTCAACGTTTGCTCGCAGAAAAACGCCGACGGACCAGCCAAGACACGTGCTCCGCATTTCGGACATACTCCAATAGCCTGCATGGATGCAACCTCCATCGGTTGCTCGCTTTCATCGTGCTTCTCACCGAAATCGAACTCCAATTTGAATTCATCATTGAGTTTGAGTTCAGCATCAAAGGGACGCCCTAATTTACTAATAAAGCCGGTCAGCGGTCCCACGTGTCGGGTTGAAAGCAATTCTTCCACTTCTTCAGGTTCGAACATGCGACCAGCCGGATGCTTTGTCAAACTGAAATCACACCCAGCATGCGTGCATGCGAAACGGCGATAATTCTCCACTACTTCACCACCACATTTCGGACACGGCGTCTTGAAATGCAATGGATTTTCCAACGGAACCGTATTGCCTTCATAATTTTTGGCCGCTTCAACAATCACGTTAGTGAGATCACGAATTTCGTGCATAAAAGCCTCGCGCGACAAGTTGCCCTTGGCAATTTGCGCAAGCTTATATTCCCACTCCCCAGTTAAAGCAGGATCCGACAATGTATTAATTTTCAGGCCATCAATCAAAGACAAAAGCTGTTGAGCCTTAGCCGTAGCACGAAGTTCCCGACCATCCCGCTGGATGTATTTTTGATCAATCAGATTTTCAATGATGGCAGCCCGAGTCGCCGGAGTTCCCAGACCCTTTTCCGCCATTGCTTCACGTAATTCATCATCTTCGACCAGTTTTCCGGCACCCTCCATTGCCGAAAGCAACGTTGCTTCGTTATAGCGAACTGGCGGACGAGTCTGCAGTTTTTCAAGCTGCGTATCAAGCACGTCAGCAGATGTCGCTCCATTCAAAGCCACCAACGCAGCTTCTTGAGTCGCCTCACGTCCGTAAACAGCCATCCAACCTGGTTCTACCAGTACCTTCCCCTCAGTCTTGAAATGGTCTTCGCCTACTTTGGAAATACGCGTGGTGACGTCATACTGTGCAGCCGGATAAAACACTGCCATAAAGCGACGAACCACCAAATCGTAAATTTTGAGCTCAGCTTCAGACAATTCCGTCTTAACAGACTGCAAAGTCGGAATAATGGCAAAGTGATCACTAATCTTCGCATTGTCAAAAATGCGACGATTGGGCTTTACCCAACCTTTTTGGAGAATCGTTTCAGAGAAAGGCTGATATGCCTGTGTACCAGACAATAACCGCAAGGTTTCCTGCACTGTTCCAAGATAATCCTCGGGCAGCGCTCTCGAGTCTGTTCGAGGGTAAGTCAACACTTTATGTTTTTCATAAAGTGCTTGTGCAATAGACAAAGTCGTTTTAGCAGAATAGCCGAACTTGTTGTTTGCCTCACGCTGCAAGCTTGTCAAGTCAAACAACTGCGGAGAAAACTGCGAGGTTCTCTTAGCCGTTTCCTCAACCAATGCAACCTTTCCGCGAATACGCTCAGCAATAGCCTGTGCTTTTGCAGCATCAAACAAACGTTCTGCGCGCAAAGCGTTATCGTCAGCACTCTTTTTAAACTTAGGATCAAACCAACGCCCTTCATACGTACCAGCCGGCACTTTGAACTGCGCTTTCACCTCCCAATAATCTCTCGGACGAAACGCTCGAATTTCATTTTCTCGACGCACCACAATGGCCAACGTAGGCGTTTGTACTCGTCCGACAGTGGTCAGAAAGAACCCTCCGTCCGAGCTATTAAACGCTGTCATGGCTCGTGTTCCATTAATGCCGACAAGCCAATCAGCTTCCGAACGACTGCGAGCAGCATCAGCCAGAGTCTGCATTTCCTCATCTGTTCGCAAATGTGCAAATGCCTCACGAATCGCCGCCGGCGTCATGGATTGAAGCCATAGACGCTTAATTGGTTTCGTGTTTTTAGTTGCCTGCATGATGTAGCGGAAAATCAATTCGCCTTCTCGTCCCGCATCACAAGCATTGATAATGCACCCAACATCCGCTCGGTGAATCAATTTATTGAGGTTTTTGAGTTTTTCCCCTGCTTTTGCAATTGGCTTCAAATCAAAATATGGAGGCAAAACAGGCAAGTGAGCAAACGTCCACTTGCCTCGCTTAACTTCATATTTTTCTGGGCAGACTAACTCCAAGAGATGTCCCAAGGCGTTTCCGACAAGGAATTCATCCCCCTCGTAATAGTCACCATTTTTCTTCAAATTGCCGATAACTTTCGCGATATCAACAGCAACTGATGGCTTTTCCGCAATAATTAATGTCTTCATAATCGCTGAAACAAATGCTCAAAGACGCACAGCAAGAAAACGGGGAAAGTGCGCCCCTCTTTTTTCAGAATAGCCGCAAAATCCATCCGATTGCAACTAAACCGCATCGTCAGCAGTGAGAGTTAAATAAATTCTGAACCAAATCTCGTGATATCAGAGACCGTTTCCGTCAGTCGCGCTCCTTCCCTCAGCAGTTTATGACTGCCCTTGTAAAGAGCATTATGTATGCTTCCAGGGATAACAAAAACCTCTCGATTGTGCTCGGCAAACAATCGGGCCAATGACTGCGCTTTTCCCGAAAACTCGGACTGAATAACCAGTAATTCCGAACACAAATATGCGCAAACAATCTGTCGTTGAGTCAAAGTCTGCTGAGATACTGTGATCCCCGGCATAAAAGGAGTGATGATGAGTCCTTGATCCGCACTCCGATGGTACAGCTCCCTCATTCCTGCCGGATAAAGTCTGTCTGGTCCTGTCGCCCCCAAAACTAGCAAGCCCGCCTTTCCTTCCGCCTCTGCTTTTAAAGCCGCACGAGCCACTGCCGCGTCTGTTTCGTCCTCAAGAAAAGTCACCACAGCACGACCACAACGAATCAATGCATCCGCAAACGAGTCGGCATTGAGAAGGCCCTCTGCATCAGGCCTTTTAGTTCCTGTCAGGGCAATGCGGCGTGTCTGTAGAAGTTCTCGCCGGCCTCTCAAGAAAAATAGCGATGGCGCACTTGGATATAGCAACAGTTCTTTTGGAAAATCACAATCTATCCAACTGACAACACTTGCCTGTGGAGTTTCCTGAATCCAATCAAGCACCATCTCCGCCTGTCTTTGCCTCTCGTCATCAAAAAGGGCACGTGAGGCCGTCTCGCCGATCACTGCACTACAGGCTCTGCGCCCTGCTTGAAAGATCCCCTCTGCACTCTCAAAATATTCCAGTAAAGCCTGCAAACGACTAAGTCCCACTTCTGACGCTGCAAGCATCAATCGTAGCCACTGCTCATCAGGCAATGTATTTTCATTGTCTTTCACCTTGTTTTTCCCACAGTTTTTCCGTAAATTCAGCCTCTCACCATTTGTACGCATACAATAGCGCGCTATCCGACCAATTCCTTTGGTCTCTTGTTTCTGAGAAGTTTTCCGGAGGTTCTCGCTGTGGCAATCCTGCCCATCGTCCAGTATCCCGATCCTCGCCTTTCTGCCAAGGCTGAGCCCGTTGTTGTCTTCGACGACAAGCTCAAACAGCTTGCTGCCGATATGGCTGAAACCATGTACGCTGCTCCAGGTGTAGGACTTGCAGCTAATCAAATTGGTCAGCTGATTCGCATGGTCGTCATCGACATCTCAGACGAAAAAAATGATCTGCACGTTTTGGTGAATCCTGAAATCACAGCACGTTCTGAAGAGATCAAAGAGTGCGAAGAAGGCTGTCTTTCCTTGCCCGGTCTCTACGAAAAGGTCAAACGACCTGCTTTTGTTACGGTCAAAGCCCAGGATCTTCAGGGAAATTTCTTTGAATTGGAATGCGACGAATTGCTGAGTGTCTGTGTACAACACGAGCTCGACCATCTCGATGGCACCGTATTCATCGACCACTTAAGCCAGCTCAAAAAGACGCGAGCCGTTACTAAACTGACCAAACGTCGCAAAGAAAAAGCTCGAGAAGAAAAAGCCCAAAGAGCTATTCGCTAAACACTCAGCGCAAATTTGTCCCGTAACAGTGAGCCGCAATAGCGTCAGCCATCTCCTGCTGCCGAGAAGCGGCCAGATCATGTCCCATTCCATCTATCGGCATGAACCGGGCACCTTCAATGCAATCGGCGGTTTCTTTGCCTGCCCGTAGCGGCAGCAACGGATCCGCCGTACCATGAATCACCAATGTTGGAACAACCAATTGCCTGAGTTGAGCTCGTCTATCCCCTGACGCCAAGATAGCCATCAACTGTCTCATTTTGGCCTGGGGAGGCACTTCATACTCAAATTCCACATCAATGATTTTGTCTAGTGCTTCGTCACTGTAAATTTCATTTTTGGTTCCGATAGCCGTCATTACGTTGCGCAGGTAATTTCTCCAAGCCAATCGATCTTTCGTCGTCGGAGACGGTTGTAGAGCCTGACGAATCGCTACAGGACTTCCTACCCCGGTAAGTACATTGCCCGTTGCCGAAGAAATACTCGTCAAACTCACCGTTCTGTGGGGAGCACGACAAGCAAACACCTGTGCAATCATCCCTCCCATAGAAATACCGGCAATATGCGCCCGCTCGATTCTTAGTTCGTCAAGAATAAGCTCTACATCTCCGGCCATATCTTCCAAGCGGTAATCTGCATGTACGGATCCCCCAGCAATGTATTTGGCAATACTCGTAAACATTCGAGTTTTGCTTACCTGCTCGGTTCCTAGCATGCTCATCCCACTGTCTCGATTGTCAGGGGCAATGACATACAACCCCTTACGAACCAAACGCGTAAGAAAAGGCTCGGGCCAAGATGCCGAGTTCATTCCCAACCCCATCAACAACACGAGGGGAGGCATCGCCGGATCACCGTAGAGATTACATCCGAAGCGACCTCGACGAGTAAGAAGCATCTTTTGCATGGTATGGATCCGTTAGCTATTTGTCCTTGACACCGACTCAACCTTTCTGAGGCGTCCTCGGAGATTCTACTCAGCCTTATTTGCCAAGCCGCTACAATACCGCGCAACACAATATTTTTCTGCTTTTCCAGAGTTTCTATGCGTATTGCTTTTGCCGGTACCCCTCCATTTGCTGCAGCAGCCCTCACCGCGCTTCTCAAGGCCGGTCATGAAGTCTGCCTCGTTCTCACTCAACCCGACCGTCCTAGCGGACGCGGAATGAAACTCAAGCCGTCTGCGGTCAAAGAAATCGCTACAGCAAATAACATTCCCGTTCTTACGCCAACGTCATTGTCGGTTAAACGAGCACCTCAGGAAGCAGAAAGCGCCTTAAGTGCTTTGGAACATGCAGATGTCGATGTTCTCATCGTTGCTGCCTATGGCTTGATCCTGCCTCAACGCGCATTGGATGCAGCTCGCGGCATCGGCCTAAAAGGCGACATCAAAAGCATGAATATCCACGGCTCCCTCCTGCCTCGTTGGCGCGGCGCTGCTCCTGTGCAGCGAGCTATCGAAGCTGGCGACAAAACCACCGGAATCACGCTCATGAAAATGGAAGCCGGCTTAGACACAGGCCCCATGATCATGAAGGCTGAGACCACGATCTCTCCCGATGAGACTTCTGCCACGCTCTTTGAACGCTTGACAACAATGGGCGCCGAGCTTGTCGTACAGGCATTGAAGCAACCAAATTCACTAAACTGGATCACTCAGCCGGAAGAGGGTGTCACATACGCGGAAAAGATTCTAAAAACCGAAGCACCGATTGATTGGTTGCAGTCCGCCGAGGTTATCGCTCGCCGTATTCGCGCTTTCAACCCATTTCCCTACGCTACGGCAGTCTTCAAAGGCGAAAGCATCAAAATTCGCAATGCTCGTGCCGTTGAAGGCAACGGGAAACCCGGTGAAGTCCTTGAAGCAGACCAACGTTTGATCATTGCCTGCGGCACCGGAGCTATTGACTGTACTCAGCTTCAGCGTGCCGGCAAACCGGCCATGCCGGCTGCAGCTTTCGTTCAAAGCATGGCCATAGCTGTAGGAGATCTTCTGCAATGAGCGCCTCCCTCAAACATGCGCTTCTGCTTGCATCTGCCTGTTGGAGTGACATTTCCGAGCAAGTCGCCTTCGACCGTTCCATTGAAACTCGCTGCATGCAGGCTACGGCAGATGAGAAAGCTGCTGTTCGCTCCATTCTTTATTGCGCCTTGCGCCGCGCCATTTTTCTGGAACGACTTATCAGCAAACTCGTTACACGCAAGCCTTCTCCTGAAGTATCGGCTCTTTTGGCTGTGTCACTGTCTCAGATCATTGAGATGCCTGAAAAGCCTTATGCCGTTGTCAATGAAGCAATCGAAGCCGCTCGTCTTTCTCCTTCAACTGTGCGCGCCTGCGGCCTCTTGAATGCCTGTCTACGACGCTACCTACGTGAAAAAGAAGTTCTGGATCGGTTAATTTTGTCCGACCCTGTAGCTCGTTACAACGCCCCTAGTTGGTGGATTGAACGCATGCGCAAAGAGTTCGGTAGTAATCAAATCGAAAATCTTTTCGCAACGCTGCACAAGAAACCTCCGCTGACACTGCGCGTGAACGTTCGCAAAACATCCGTCGAAGATTGGTTGAATTTGGCAACGAAGACCGGCTGCTCCGCTCGTGCTCTAGGAGGCGAAGCCGTATTGCTCGACAAGGCTCGTCCCGTCCATCAGATACCTGGATTTTCCGAGGGGCTTGTCAGTGTTCAAGATGCTGGAGCACAACTCGCCGGACGTTTTCTTGCTCCGAAAAACGGAGAACGTATTCTGGACGCTTGTGCAGCTCCTGGCGGGAAAACTGCCCACATATTGGAATTGGCAGACTGCTCGGTAACAGCGCTTGAGTCCGATCCCAACCGTGCTCCGCGTATTAATGAAAACCTTTCCCGATTGGGGCTCAAAGCTCAAGTCAAAGTCTGCGACGCAGCCGATACGAAAAGCTGGTGGGATGGAGAGCTTTTCGATGCAGTTCTACTAGACGCTCCTTGCACAGCCAGCGGTATCGTCAGACGCCACCCTGAAATTGTTTTCAGCAGACGTCCTAACGACATTGTTGCCCTCGCGCAACAACAAAAGCGACTGTTGGACGCGCTTTGGAGCGTTGTTAAACCCGGAGGAAGACTTCTATATGCTGTGTGTTCCGTCTTTAGCGAGGAAGGAACGCGACAGATTGATGCATTTTTGAAAACACACAATGATGCAAAAGCCGTCACACTTTCGCAGTGCTCTTGTACACAACTGCGACTGACGCCATGCGACAATCCCTACATGCCGAGTCTGATCAACGGACCGCATGACGGATTCTTTTATTCACTTTTGCAGAAGAACTGATCTGAGTATGTCTTTGACCCGCCGCACACTTTGCGCAGCCGCAGCCGCAAGTTCCCTTGCAGCGCTTTTGCCTCGTGCGGCGTTTGCCGAAACGTCCGAAATGCAGCTCATGCAAGCGATGCTCGAACCACGCGGCAATGACCTGTATTTATCGATGAGCTGGGAGTACGACCTTCCTGAAACGCTTATTGACAGTTTGCGTCGAGGCATCGCTTTGTACTTTGTCTGTGAAGTCAGACTGCAAAATAAACGTTGGTACTGGTTCGATAAGGATCTTGGCAAGTTGGAACTCGTCCAACGCGTCAGTTTCAGCCCACTCACACGTCAATACCGTTTTTCGCGGGGCGGTCTGTCTCAAACCTACGATACACTTGAGCAGATCCTGCCACTGACAAGACATCTGATCGGTTGGCGCATTGCCGAATCTTCTATCTTGGAAGACTCCTCCTTGGAGATTGAAGTACGCATGCGTCTGGACGCCTCCCGTCTGCCGAAGCCGCTACAGGTTGTCGTAGGTGGAAATTCCGACTGGACGCTCGACAGCGGCTGGGTCACGCTTGACATCAATCAGGCTCTCAAAGCCAAGCTCTTCTAGGCTCTACTCGTATGCCCCGTTGGCTTCGAATTCCCTTTATCGCTGCGATCATCCTTGCAGCATTGCTTCTTGTCGTACTGGCTGCCGGCGGAGCAAATTCCGCTGCTTTTGAACGTTATTTCCCCATATTGTTGGTCGTCAATTCCTTTGCAACGATCGCTTTATTGGCCGCTATCGGCGCCGTTGTCTACAGACTTGCCAAACAACGGCGCAACAAGGTATTCGGCGCCCGAATGACCATTAATCTTTCGGTCGTACTTTCACTTGCCGCCGTTATTCCTTGTTTGCTGATTTACTTCGTCTCCAGTCAATTCATTGGTCGTTCTATTGACTCTTGGTTTGACGTGCGCGTGGAACAGGCATTGGACTCCGGAGTAGCACTTTCCAGTGAAGTCCTTATGAGAGAACAACGCCAATTGTTACAGACAGCTCGCCGCATTGCCTCCATCCTGAACGCAACTTCAAGAGGCGAGCGTGCTCTTACACTGGATCGCATGAGAGAAACATTCGACGCTGCGTCTGCAATCGTTTTTTCAGCCTCCGGCGAAATTCTTCTCAGTTCATTTTCACCCACGGTAGCAGCTATTATCGATCGTCCTTCAGCCTCTCAATTGCAAAAAGCACGTGCTGAATACGGCATCTTTCTGCTTGAAGGAGAGCAACCCGAGAGTGAAGGATCGCTACGAATCCGTAGCATTGTTCCCATGGATACCTACGCAGTTCTGCAACCAACAACCTATCTGCAGTTAACACAAATTGTCCCCAAAGACATGGCAAGCCACACCATTGATTTGTTGGAAGGCTACCGAAATTATCAAGAACTGGTTTTGTCTCGCTCTGCCTTGAGGAACATTTATACGATCACATTGACGCTCACAATGCTCCTTGCAGTTCTTGGGGCAATTGCCGTGGCCTTTGTTTTTGCAAATCTCACAACAGCACCAGTTTTGCAACTCGCACGAGGCACACGAAAAGTTGCGGAAGGAGACCTGCGTCCGATTCGAGAATTTGCCGGAAACAGCGAAATCAACGCTCTGACAAAATCATTCAACACAATGATTTCACAAGTCGCAGAAGCCCGAGAAAATGTAGAGCGACGACGGCTAGAAGCTGAACAAGCTCGCTCGCAATTGGAATTGATCCTTGCAAATCTCTCCTCCGGAGTCATCGTAACTGACAAACAGCTGCGCATTGTCATGACGAATGCAGCCGCAGCCGCCATTTTGCATACAGACAAGATTGAAACAAGACAAACCGTTCAGGACATCTCACCAACCTTAGCAAGTGCGCTCTTACAAAAAATTGCACTGACAGACGACAGCACACCCATTTCTTTTGAACTCCCGCTATTGAGCACCGAAGTCCAAAGCGACATCACACTTTTTGTCAGAGCATCTCGCCTAAATTTGGAAGATGGTCTTGGGTTCGTGATCATTTTTGATGACATTACCCGCATTCTCGACGCCCAGCGTGCGGTTGCCTGGGGTGAAGTCGCACGTCGCCTGGCCCACGAAATCAAGAATCCTCTTACTCCCATCCGTTTAGCTGCTGAGCGGCTAGAAATGAAATTGTCAGGCAAATTGGATGACAAAAATGAAGCGCTGCTGCACCGCATCACCGGCACAATCGTGACGCAAGTTGATGCCATGAAGCAAATGGTCAACGACTTCCGAGATTTCGCCAAACTGCCGGAAGCCGTTTTAAAACCCCTTGATCTGAATGTTTTTCTCAAAGAATTAGCTGAGTTCTACCATAGTGCGGGAACACCAATACAGTTGCATTGCGAAGAAACACTTCCTGAAATTTGCGGTGACGCCAACCAATTGCGTCAAGTTTTCCACAACCTTATTAGCAATTCCATTGAAGCCATCGGAAGCAACCATCCCGACCCGTTTATCGGTCTGACGGCATGTCTGCAAACGCACAACGGAAACGTCTCAGGAGTACGTGTCACTCTAAGCGACAATGGCGGAGGATTCACGCCTTCGGTTTTGGCTAAAGCCTTTGAGCCATATGTCACAACAAAACCCACGGGAACCGGACTTGGATTGCCGATGGTCAAGAAAATTATCGACGAACATCACGGTCGCATTTCCCTTGACAACCGTGAAAAACTCGGTGGTGAAATCATCGGAGCCCAAATCACATTGGTCTTCCCCCTTGCACCACCAAATATCCACTCCGAAGGAGCCTCGTACTCCCAAACACCCTCGAAAAACATTCTTAACACCCTTCATGAAGATAAAAATCGTGATCTCGATGCAAAAGGTGCGTAACATTGAAGGGTTGCCGTCCTGAATTTAGGAAAAAGGCTTGCTTTTTGGAAAGTTTTTGAACAGCTCGCAGCATGTCAAAGATTCTTATTGTCGATGACGAACTTGGTATCCGAGAAATGCTCTCGGACATCCTGACCGATGAAGGTCACACCGTTTACACAGCCGACAGTGCAGAGGCTGCCCGTGTATTCATTTTGCAGGATAGGTATGACCTTGTTTTGTTGGACATCTGGATGCCCGACACAGACGGTATTACGCTGCTCAAAGAATGGGGACAACGCAAGCTGCTGCATTGTCCAGTCGTGATGATGAGCGGCCATGGCACAATCGAGAATGCAGTGGAGGCTATCCGCTTCGGTGCGCTTTCTTTCCTTGAAAAGCCAATTTCCATGCAAAAGCTTCTTTCGACCGTTGAGCACGCTTTGGTCGTCGGACAGCGTCAGCATGCCTTTGCTCGATACCAGCAAAAAGACATGCCACAGGAAGCTCCCTTGCACACGCCTCCCGCTCAGCGTCTGGAAAAACTGCCAGTTCTGCAAATTCCAGGCACGGACATCATTCTTGACTTCAATCGCCCGCTGAAAGAATTGCGGGATGATTTTGAAAAAGCTTATCTTTCGTGCGTCATGTCGCACGAAAACTGTCAAATGACGAAAGTTGCCCGTCACGCGGGTCTCGAACGCACGCACCTTTACCGGAAACTAAAACTGTTGAATCTGGAAATTCCCCGAGCCGGCAGTGAACCTCATAAACAGACATCCATTACATCTTCATCGGAAGACGATCATCCTCAGAACAAAGAACACTTTTAAAATCCGGCGGGCGACCCAAGCGCCCGCTTGGTTTATTAACTTTTTATGCATATCCTCATCATCGGGGCTGGCCGCATCGGAAGATCGGTGGCCGAAAATCTTGTCAACGAAGCCAACGACATCACAATCGTCGATCAGGATGCCGTGCGTGTGAGCGCACTGGAAACCCGACTGGATTTGCGCGGAGTAGTTGGCAGTGCTCTCTCTCCTTCTGTCCTGGAAAGCGCCGGTGCCAATGATGCCGATATGATCCTTGCCGTCACTGCAAACGATGAAACCAATATGGCTGTCTGTTTGCTGGCGTCTCAACTATTCAATATCCCAACGCGCATTGCTCGCGTTCGCAATCAGGAACTAAGGCAGTACCCTCGTCTGCTGGCCGAAGAAGGCTTTCAAATCACCAGTACTATCTGGCCTGAGCAAGCCTTAAATGAAAGTCTCCTGCGTTTGATCGAATTTCCCGAGGCATTACAAATCATTGACTTTGCTGAAGGGAAAGCCGTCCTCTTCTGTGTACGTGCCGTTGCCGGCAGTCCTCTCGTAGGGCGGCCAATCGCTGATTTGGCAGTTCATCTCCCTCGCGTACCCTCTCGTATTGTCTCCGTTTTTCGCCGCAATCGCCGCCTGGCAATTTCCTCGGAAACCGTTATTGAAAGCGGCGATGAAGTCATTGCTCTGTCTTCCGGTCGAGATGTTCGGCGCGTCATCTGCGAACTACGACATCATGAGGAACGGATTCGCCGCATCATGATTGCAGGCAATGCTCGTTTGGGCGTTCAGCTTGCTGAGCTGCTCAACGGGCCTGAAGGACGCGGTGGATACACCATTACAATTCTTGATGAAGATGCCGAGCTTTGCACCGCACTTGCAGCTGCCGTTCCAAAAGATACGGAACTTGTAACAGCTGGTCTTACGGATGAAGAAGCACTAACAGAGCTGTGTATTGACCGCTGCGATTTATTTATTGCATTGTCCCCGCATGATGAAAATAACATTATGGGAACACTTCTGGCCAAAAAGCTCGGGGCTCGTCGCGTTATCGCCCTTACTGACAGTGATACCTTCAGCGCACTGATGCAAGGCACTCAGATCGACATCACGGTATCTTCCACCCAAGCCACAATCGGCGAGCTGCTTCGTCACGTCCGCCGCGGCGATGTTCTGGCTGCACACAGTTTGAGACGCGGCGTGGCAGAAGCCTTAGAAATCGTGGCTCACGGCAACAAAAAAAGCTCCCAAGTCGTCGGTAAACGTATTGCCGACATCGACCTTCCTGAAGGCGTAGAAATCGCTGCTTTGGTAAGAGATACAGACGATATCGAAGAGCCTCAAGTAATCATTGCTCAAAATGACGTTGTCGTAGAATCCGAAGATCGCGTCATTGTCTTTGTTCCAGGCAAACGCATGATCGCTCAAGTCGAAAAACTGTTCGCTGTCGACGTTGGGTTCTTTTAATGGAGACGGGTATGTTTGCCAACCTGCGCTATTTTTTGTTGCCGGTTCTCAACATCACTGGACCCGTTCTGGTCTCTTTTGCCTTCCTGCTTCTCATTCCAATCCTCGTTTCAGTTTTATACAACGATGGTGCATCTCAAGGATTTGAGATTGCCTTTGTTCTATGCCTGAGTACAGGTTTCATTCTGCACGCATTGACAAAACGCCATCGTCGAGAGCTTCTGCCGCGCGACGGTTTTCTTCTGGCTACGCTTATATGGACCGTAACACCCTTGTTTGGTGCCATCCCCTTACTGGTAGAAATTCCCGGAATTTCGTTCACGCATGCCTACTTTGAGTCAATGAGCGGAATTACGACAACTTGCGCCACTGTTTTGTCGGGATTAAACGAACTTCCAGAATCATTGAATTTTTGGCGTTGTTTTATGAGTTGGTTGGGTGGCATGGGGATTCTGGTGCTGGCTGTGGCCATTCTCCCGATGCTCGGCGTCGGTGGATCGCAGATTTTCAGGGCCGAATTCTCCGGCCCTTTGAAAGAATCTCGTTTAACACCTCGCATTGCCGATACGGCCAAAGGACTCTGGGGAATTTATATCGGATTGTCCCTTGCCTGCATGATCTGCTATCGACTTGCCGGAATGAGTACGTTTGACAGTCTCATCCACATGTTCACAACTGTCAGTCTCGGCGGCTTTTCTTCCTATGATGAAAGTTTTGCTCATTGGAACGATCCAAACATTGAAGCCGTTGCAATGACTTTCATGCTCATCTGCGGTGTGAGCTTTTCCCTTCATTTTCTTGCCTGGAAAAAGCGTTCCATTATCGGTTACTTCAAAAATGTGGAATGTCTGTCATGGCTTGGCACAGCATTCCTAACGACTGCATGCTCGACCGTCTTGATGATGTATTTCGACACCTCGCTCGAACCCATACAAGCACTCCGCATGGTTGCATTCAACGTCATCAGCACGATCTCCACAACAGGCTACGCCAGTCAGGATTTCGCACAATGGCCCGCTTCCATCTACATCTTGATGTTTATCGTGGCCTGTTTTGCCACCAGCGGAGGCAGCACGGGCGGCGGAATGAAAATGCTACGCGCAGTAATGCTCGTCAAATACATTTCCTTGCAGCTAATCACAACCGCGCAGCCCAGAGTCGTTCGCCCGATGGTTTTAAACGGCATGGTCCTTGAAGACACGACCGTCCTATCCGCTCTGTCATTCATGCTACTTTGGATTGCAACCACCGTCATTGCGTTCCTGGCTCTGCTTTTAAGCGGTCTGGATCCCACGACAGCGTTTGGCGCCGTTATCGGATGCATCTGCAATGTTGGCCCAGGCTTGGGACTAATCGGCCCGAACGCGAACTTCTCCATTCTTTCCGATGCTCAACTTTGGATCTGTACCTTCTGTATGCTCATCGGACGACTGGAGCTTGTCACTGTTTTCGTGTTATTCACACGCTCTTTCTGGAAGACTTAAGGCACACCCCACATAACTTTCTTCTTTTTTGCTTGTGCAGCTCGTAGCATCTCCAGCAAGGGAAATGCCCGCATGGCAAAAGTCACCTTTTCCTGTTCCTTCTTTTCTTCTTCCTCGTCAGGCCAAAGAGAAACTCCGGGTTCTCCTTTGAGTTCACGTTCCCGTTGTCGCTTCTGCGCTTCAGCAAGCATTTCCTTTTCGCGTTGCACTGCCTTTTCAATCTTCTCAATCACTCCTGCGAGATCCTCCGGCAACCAACACCCCGATTCAGAATAAGGGCGATCTAAAACCTCGCATATCCCTTGAAAAGTCTCAGGCATCATGAAAAGGCCACCACTTGCCGGTGAACGAAATTCGAGTACAGACATGGTTTTCCTCAGAAAAATCGATGTTTTTTCAAACTTTTGGTCATCCTGCAGTCTTACAATGCGTTAGTGCCTTGTTCCTTTCATCCTTTTCCAAAGGAAGAAGACTGAGGCAATCCTGCGCTAGACTTCTGTCTTTTGTGACTCTTTCGAGCGTTTATTGTGACCACGTACCTGTTCATTATCGCTCATGCCCCATTGGCAGGGGCTCTGAAGCAATGTGCCGAGCATGTTTTCTCGCACGATTCCCGTATCGCCGAGCGCATAGAGGCCTTTGACATTCCCGCCGATGCCGATGCCAATGAAATGCGAGCTCGGATTGCCGCAAAACTTCCTCAGGCTCCCGATAGTTGTTTGATCTTAACCGACATCGTCGGTGCAACACCATCGAACATTGCGGAAGCGCTCCTTCAAGCTGACAATACAGCTGTACTTTCCGGGATGAATCTTCCGATGGTTCTTACTGCAGTCATGCACCGTGACGAGCCTCTTTCGGAAGTTGTCCGCAATGTGAGCGAGGCGGGACTGTCTTCCGCTGCTAAACCCGCCCTTCGTAAAGACTAATTTGAGGAACTTCAACCACACAAATCTCGGTCCATGCAGTCACGAACCATTACAGTTACCAACAAATTGGGTGTCCACGCCAGACCGGCCGGACTTCTCACCAAAACGGCCTGCCTCTTTGATTGTTCCGTCATTCTTGACAAAAATGGAAAAAGAGTCGATGCCAAATCGATTCTGGCCGTCATGACCATGGCCGCCAAATGCGGCGACGAAATCACGATCATCACCAACGGCCGTAACGACAAGGAAGCACTTGAAGCTCTTGTGGCACTCTTTCAGTCAAAGTTTGGTGAGGACGAGTGATGGACGAACTTCACAGCACCACTGCTTCAAATCCTGTTGAAGAAAGCGGTTCGAAAGACCAAAAATCTCCGATTCCTCAAGATCAAACTCCTGCCCCACCGGTGCTCGCCGGTACCACTGTTTGCCCCGGTGCAGCCTTTGGACATGCGCAGATGTTTTCCGAAGGCGATCTCGGCATCCCTCACTTCACCATCGAAAAAACGCAGACTCGAGCTGAATTCACTCGCCTTCGTGCTGCCGTCCATACGGTTGACAAGGAATTCGAAGAGTTGATCACAGAACTCAGTCAAGACGAAGATGTCCCGACAGAAGCGACCGCATTTCTGGAACTTCACCGACAGCTGCTCAACGACGATTCCATCATTACTGAAACTCAGGACATTATTCGAGAACGCCTGATCAATGCCGAATGGGCGCTGTCGCTCAGACTAGAAGACATTCGCAGAACCTTCGAAGAAATTGATGACGATTATCTTGCCGATCGCATTGAAGACATCGCTCAAGTAATCGAACGCGTACAGCGCGTTCTCAGTGGTCGACGCAGACCTGCCGATACCGTCTCTCGCATGATGAGCGAAAGTTCGGTGATTTTGGTTGCCGAAGACTTCAGTCCTGCCGACATTTTGATATTGAAACGTCGACAAGACATTTCAATTACCGGCCTTATCATCGAAAAGGGAGCAACCACATCACACACGTCTATTTTGGCTCGCTCCTTGGAAATTCCAACTCTCGTCAACGTCACCGGGGCCAGCGAAGCAATCCAAACCGACGACGTGCTTTTGATGGATGCGGACAAAGGTATTGTGGTTGTCAATCCACAAAAGGATGACATGCCTCAAATGTCCGAACGCATTCGCAAAATGAATACCGTGCGTTTGCGTCAACGAAGACTGCGCGCATCACACTGCGTGACGGCCGACGGATGTGCTGTCAGTCTTTTTGCCAATCTGGCATTGCCCGAAGACGCGAAGGAGGCCCTAACCAACGGAGCCGACGGTATTGGACTGTTTCGCTCCGAATTTCTTTTCATGAACCGTCCGGACTTTCCCAGCGAAGATGAACAATTCGAAACCTACACCCGTGTTGTCAAAGCCATGCGGGATCGAATCGTAACCATTCGCACCATGGACCTCGGCGGAGATAAGCTCCCTTCGCGAGAAGCTCTCGAATCTATCGGAATAGATCCGGACAGACCCGTATCCAATCCGGCTCTCGGCAATCGAGCAATTCGATTCAGCCTTCGCTACACGGACTTGTTTCTCACGCAACTGCGCGCTATTTTGCGCGCCGGTGCCACTGGTCGTGTTCGACTCTTAGTTCCGATGCTTTCCAGGGTATCCGAAATCGACATCGTGCATAACTATGTGCGCCGTGCTCAAGAAGAACTCAAAGAACGCGGGGTCAAATACGCTGAAAACATTCAAATTGGCGGAATGGTTGAAGTCCCCTCGGCAGCTTTATGTCTGAATCAATTCCTACATCGGCTGGACTTCGTCTCTGTGGGAACCAACGACCTCATTCAGTACTTGCTAGCAGTTGACCGTGAAGATCCAGAGGTCAGTTACCTGTACGATCCGTTGCACCCGGCAGTACTCTCAACACTACACAACTGCATCAAGACGGCTCACCATGCAGGTAAAGAAATCAGTGTGTGCGGTGAAGCTGCAGCTGATCCCGTGTTTGCCTTCCTTCTTCTAGGCATGGGACTGCGGCATTTTTCCATGGAAAGTGCCCGGATTCTGCCGCTTAAGGAATTCATGCTCGCAACCAGTGCAAAAGATGCTGCTGCACTGATGCGCCGTATTCAGCGCTCGCATACAATTCAGGATGCTCGCAGACACATTCTCGAGTATTTTGCCAATCACGCTGAATTAGCCGCCGGCTTTGCTGCGAGTCAAGTTTTGTGCGCGCAGCCATGGCAAGGCCTTAAAGAGGCATCTTAATGAAACCGTTGTCCCTTACCGATATCGAACACCTTGGCGAATTGCTTGCCGCTGTTCCGGATCCGTTTGTTCCGATGGAAGCCGATCAACTCGATGGCTTTCTTACGGCACTGTGTTTGTTGAAAGTACCGCCCGCAATCGATGATTGGTTTGTGTACGTCATGGATGCTTCCGGAAATCGCCGAGCCAAACTCTCCGACCCTGCGGATCAAGCCGAACTTCGTCGTCTGGTGCTTGCACGCGGTGCTGAAATTGAGTCTCGGATTCTGCATGAAAAACCCGTAGACCCCATTATCTACGATGAAGAAGTTGATGAAGATTCGCCAGACGGAGAATTGGCGGCTTTGGCTCCCTTTGCGGATGGATTTGCATTTGCCTGCAGTTTATGGCCTGAGCTGATGAAGTCTCAGGACAAAGCGGTGCAAGCTGCTCTCGTCGGCATTCTCCGCCATGAATCCCCCGATGAAGAGGAGTCTGAGGAAGATGTTTCCGAAGAAAACGCCTCAGCAGAAGTGCGTTTTGCCAGTCTGGATGAAGCACTTGAGGATGTTGAAGCGTGTGTGCAGGAAATTGCGGAAGTAACGCGACGCAACGACATCAAGAAAGCTCCCGCCAAAAAAGCCAGCTTCACTAAAAAACGAAATCACTGACAACAATGATGTCGTGACAGTTTTTTCAAACGCCGCCTTGCGCGGCGTTTGTCTTCCGTGCCTGATCTCTCAGCTTTCCTGCCAACAGAACCAATAACAAAACAGGCAATCCAATGGCCGCAGTGATCACGAAGAATTGGGAATAGCCGACCGATTGCACAGCTACTCCTGAAAAACCCGCCAGGAATTTTGGGAGGATCAACATCACGGAAGAAAACAGCGCGTACTGAGTTGCACTGTAAGCCACGTTAGTCAGTCCTGAAAGATAGGCTACAAAAGCAGCAGAGGCCAGACCTCCAGCGAAATTATCGGCGCTGACCGTAAACACCAGAAAAATCGTGTCATGTCCACGAAGAGCCAAAGCCGAAAACAACAGATTGGTACCCGCCGACAGCAACCCTCCCAAAAATAACGTTTTCATCACTCCGATGCGTGATGCAACGGCTCCGCCGGCAAAAGCCCCCACAAGCGTCATGAGCAAACCGAAAACCTTACTGACAGCAGCAACTTCCTCCTTGGTAAAGCCCAAGTCTGCATAGAACGGATTTGCCATGACTCCCATCACAACATCACTGATGCGATACGTCGCAATCAGAGCCAAGACGACAACAGCCCCCCACCCAAAACGCGTAAAGAAATCCAAAAACGGCCTGCAAAGAGCTTCATACACCCACTGTTTTTTACTGCCATACACAGGTCTGGAATAATCTGCACTTCGCCTCGGTTCCGGACTGCACAGTACCGTCACAATGCCCACAATCATGCTTGCTGCCATGATCAAATAAGCAGTTTTCCATCCGAATGCAGTTCCCCATAAGCTTTCAAAAGCCGCTGCAATAGCCAAAGCACCGGCACCGGCCCAGATCATGGCCAACCGATACCCCGTCTGATAAGTTGCAGCAAAGGCTGCTTGTTTATCTTCAGAACCGCTTTCAATACGAAAAGCGTCCAGAGCAATATCTTGCGTCGCACCAAAAAATGCTGTTATCAGAGCTACTACAGCCATCGCACCAAGATGGTGGGCTGGATCAATAAACCCCATACAGGCCAGAGAAAACACCAAGCCAATTTGGGCAACAAGAAGCCATGCACGACGTTGCCCCAACATGCTTGATAAGTACGGAATCCTTAATTTATCAACCAAGGGAGACCATAGCCACTTCATGCCCCAGCACAAGCCCACCCAGCTCATGAAGCCAATGCTTTTCAGATCGACCCCTACTTCTCTGAGCCAAAAAGAAAGCGTTCCCAATACCAAGAGAAGCGGCAGCCCTGAACTAAACCCCAGAAAAAACATGCGCAACACCGCCGGATCACGGTAAACCGCAAGCCAAGACAGTCGATCCGCTCTCTTAGATTGAAAATCACTCATTTGTTTTTGGCATAAAAAACTTCTGGACTAGACAGCCAGCGCCATTGCCCCGGTTCCAAATCCGAAGGTAACTTCAATTCACCAAAAGCGATACGCTGCAGTGCTTCAACACGATTCCCTGCAGCCGCCACCATGCGCTTAACCTGATGGTACTTACCGCTGGTAATCGTCATATCAATCGTTTGTGCATCAACACGTACAACATCCGTGGCCATCAAAGTTTCTTTTTCGTCCTTTAGCTTCACGCCGACAGTCAGATCGGCCAACATGGTGTCCGTGGGCTCATGTTTGCAAGTTACGCGATAGCGCTTGGGAACATGACGTTTGGGATGAGTCAGACGATGCAACAACGATCCATCGTCCGTAAAAATCAAAAGCCCAGTTGTGTCAGCATCCAATCGTCCTACCGGCTGTACCCCTCGTCGACGCAAAGGAGCCTCAAGCAACTGCATGACACTGGGATGGTGAATCGGCTTTTGTGAGCATTCATACCCTGCAGGCTTGTTCATCATCAACAGAGCCTTTTCACAATAGGGCCACTCCTGTCCTCGAACAGAAAAGATCAAATTGTCAACGTCGAAGGTTTCATCAGGATCTTGCCGAAGCTCACCGTTGACAAGAACCTGTCCCAATGCAATCAAGCCCCTGCATTCATGCCGAGTTCCAAAGCCTTGAGAAAAAAGAATCTGCTCAAGTCGCATCAAATTTCTCTATCAAAATCAATAACCAATGGCGCATGATCCGAGAATTTCTCGTCTTTGTATATGAAGGTACTACGCGCATCTCGCGCAATTCCTTCCGTACCGAACATGTAGTCAATACGCCACCCGACATTTTTTGCGCGAGCTTGACCCCGATGACTCCACCATGTGTAGTGATCAGCCCCAGGCTCCAGCTCACGGAAAATATCATGCCAGCCATCGCATTCGAGACGATCTGTCACCCATTGCCTCTCTTCTGGCAAAAAACCGGAATTCTGCAAATTGCCTTTCCAATTTTTCAGATCAATTTCTTTGTGTGCAATGTTTACGTCTCCGCAAATCAAAACATCTCGCCCGCTTGCCTGAAGTTTTTCCATGTGTTTTTCAAACACATCAAGAAACCGATACTTCGCCAACTGTCGATCATCACTCGAACTTCCTGAAGGGAAATACACGGAAACAATCGACAAGTCCTTGAAATCAGCCTGAACATAGCGGCCTTCGGCATCAAATTCTCCGCCATCGAAACCAATCACAACATTGTCAGGCTCAACTTTGGACCATAACCCCACGCCGGAATATCCTCTTTTCTGCGCACATTGCACCCAAGAGTTGAAACCCTCTCGATGGCGAACCTCATTACCGATATCTGCCTCCTGAGCCTTGAGTTCTTGCACGCATAACACCTGCGCATCCAATTGCTCAAACCAATTCCAAAAACCCTTATTGGCAGCAGAACGAATACCGTTGGCATTAAAAGTCACGACGCGAAGCATGCGTTGGTTTCCTTGATTACTAAGGTCAAAAT